>JARRLJ010000351.1:0-3512 GCA_037387025.1 Gemmatimonadales bacterium | reverse complement strand
AGAAGCGCTGATAGCGCAATTGTAACTCGGCTTTGGGACCTGCATGCCCTCAAGCGCATCTCCATCCTCCCTGCGGGTGTGACGGTGGACCTCCCTGCGTGCAATCGTACTGCTATCTCGTCGTCTGCCAAGTCCCGCTCAGACTGATGGTGTCACCGATGTCCTGAAAGAAGGCAGGGGTACAGGAGCTCGTGCCGTTCATGGCGTTGGGTGGCGTGCCCGAAAGGGTTCCTTCGAATCCGCACAGCGGCTCGACGCGAAAGGAGATGTTCTGACCTGAGATCTGACCTGCGGACGTAGCCACATCGCCTGGTGTGGTCAGCGGCCCGCTGGGTAATGTACACATCCTCGCGGAGGTAATCGTGGCCGAGAATGTCGACCCTGTTTGATCGATGTCAATCGTTCCTTGTTCGCTGCAGGAAACTCCTTTGGGTTCGTCACCGAAAGTGTATTCCCAGTTCCAAGCACCGGCGATATTGGGCACCGTTGGTTGGGAGGGGCCGCCAGCGTCGTTGCCGCACCGCACAAGAACGGGCAGGAGAACGAGGCAGAGAACGATTCGGCGCATTACGAAGGCTAGCGGCGGCGGCTCTCGGCAGCAACGAACCCTTCCAGTGAGCGCAGTGCCAGCGACAGTGCCAGCGCCCATGGGCGCTGACGCGCGCTGACGTGCGCTCGGGAAGGGAAGTGCCGCGGATTCGGGCGCCCACCAGCGCGAGCGCGCGCCCGTCATCGGCTTTGGGAGCAGGGGGTCGCCGGTTCGAATCCGGCCGCCCCGACTAGACTTACGAGACTTGCCGACTTTGTGAGCGCACTTAGAGCGCACAGCGAAGGACTGAAAAGAGTTGGGCCGTTACCCCAACGCTTACTGGCCTCCAGGCGCACATCTACTGCTTGCGGTCCTAAGACCGTGGGGGACCTTCTATCGCTCCAGAGGCATCGCGGCCTCGTTCTATGCGCGTGGAGGTTAAGTGAGGGATACCTACAGGCCGGACCCAACCATGCGCTAGTGTACGGAAGCGTGCGGCGTATGGTCGGAGGACGAGATCAGGAGTGCGGAGGGGGCCGCGTTGCAACTCCAGTCACAAACAAGCAGACGTAGCGAGGGGCGGCCCCGAAGGAACCGCCCCCAACTTGACGCTCCTACTCTATGGAGGTGCCCGATCCGGAAGCCGCCAACGAATGGACGATCGCTTCCAGCTCGTCGAGGCGCTCTCTCAGTCCCTCATTCTCGGCGCGAAGCTCGGCCGTCCGCTTCTCCAGGGCTTGGACCGCGAGCAGGTTCACGCCGTCCATGTCTATGGTGGTAATCGTAAGCTCACTTTCGCCTAGCCCGAAAGCCTCATAGAAATCCTGCGCCGTCGGTCCCATGTGGCGGATAGAGGCATCCTGTGCCTTGTAGTTCCAGGACTGAATCGGCATGGCGGCGATCTTGGCTAGCACTGCGTCGCCGTCCTCGTCACGGAAGTGCTCCTTCCGGTTCCGATCTGACACCGCCGCCCACGCGCCTGAACCTGCGGCAAGCGTTACTCCGGTCGACAAATCGCTACTCGAATAGAACGTCGTCCCTCCAGCGGCTCGCACGGTGAAGGAGTTCGGGGCGGGGGAGAGGACGATGGCAATCGATGAGGCATCTCCGTAAATGAACGAACCTGCCATACCGTTGGTCGAAGCCCTACGGCCCAGTGCTGTTGTGCGATCGCCGCTGGCTGTCGTCACTTCGCCCATGGCAACAGACCGATTTCCGCTGGCTGTCACCTGTTGGCCCATGGCGAACGAGTAATCGCCGCTAGCCGTCGTGCTGGCGCCCATCGCCGTTGACGCAAATCCGCTGGCCGTCGTAACGGCGCCCATCGCCGTAGAGCTGCCTCCGCTGGCCGTCGTTCTGTCGCCTAGCGCTGTGGAGTGTTCGGCGCTGGCCGTGGTTCGATCGCCGAACGCCGTAGATTGCTGTCCGCTGGCCGTCGTGCCGTCGCCCATCGCCACGGATTGGAAGTTGCTAGCCTTCGTGTTCCGGCCCATCGCCACAGAATGGTTTCCGATGAAGCCGAAGTCCCACTGGTTAGCATCCACTTGGCCCGCGCGGAACGCTCCCCGGAACGGCATCCACATAAGCCGTGTGCCCGCACCCGAAATCCCCCCGGGGACTCCGCCGGTGCCGAACGCCCCCGTCACCGCGAACCCGTTCGTGGTGCTGCGCACCCCGTTGGCGAGCACGTACTGAGTGTGGTCGTCGTCGGGAACGAGACCCGAAAGCGCCCCGTGGTCGGTAACTCCACCGCCACCGCCTGAGGGCGCCGCGGGCGCCCACTCCATTTCGGTCCCGTCCCACGTAAGCACGTCCCCGCCACTCGGCGCATCATCCGCAACGTCGTGTCCCTGGAGCCCGTCCACCGTCGGGTTGAGGTAGGTACCGCTCAGGTCCCCGCCCGCCGTCTCACCGCTCCGCACGTAGGCCGGATGGTCGTCGTCGCCAAGCCCCGTGAGCTCGCCGTGATCCGCCCCATCGGCGTCGGTCCAGCTAAACTCGATGTGCCTGTCATTCCTGCACTCATCCGGTGCGCCAGCCACCCCGATCCGGTAGACGACCCCGGTGTTCGGGACGAAGCAAGCCCGAAGGACGGTCTGCGCCACGGCTTCTCCGGCGGTAAAGGCCATCGACAGCACCAGTAAGGTCCCAGCCGAAGCCACAGCCAGCAGCAGATCTCTAGTCTTGACTCTCATCGACTCCCCTCCAACAGCTAAAGACGACGTGTGCGGCACACGCATTTACTTCTTCCGGCCCCGAGATTTCTCCGACCCGATCAGTAGCTCCACTTCATCCAGAAACCGTTCGGCCGCATCGAGGTGAATGACATCTTCGTCATCGACACTTCCGGCGCTCAGGTAACTGTCCATCGCCTCATAGGCGTCTTGGAGGTAGGAGCGCGCCGTCTCGGTGTCTTCCTCCTCAAGACTCGAGCAAGCAGCTTCGACCGCGGTCGTGATCGCCCCTGCGCCGACGGGGTCGCGCAGGCTCTCCAACAACAGGTGCAGGAGCGGATCGCCGAGAAGCTCCGTCGCCGTGAGCCCGGCGTCCGGTGGTGGGTCTGAGCCCCGTGCCGGGTTCTTCGGCCCCCGATCGGCCGCCAACGACTGCTCTTGAGCCGGTCCCGTCGGCGTGGCGTCACCGCAGCTGACGGCGATCGTGGAAACGATGACTAACAGGAGAGCAAGTCGCGCGGTGGGGTGGGGCATACAGCTACCTCCAAATGCGGACGAGTCTTTGGTGAGTCGATCGGGCGGGTGCGCATGTATGTGGACGGGTCCCGCGAGACGGGATAGCCGTTAAGCAGATCACCCAGGGTAGAGACCGCAAGCACCACTACGCAAGAGTAGCGAAGGCGCAACGCTGTGGTACTCCTGCACCTACAGGCATGATTGGCAGGCCAACACGACCACAGGGAGGAACCGAGCGCACTCCTTACCCTGCGTGCTCGCAGGACACTTTCGGGTTCCAATCCTCGAACATT
>JARRLJ010000350.1:0-3513 GCA_037387025.1 Gemmatimonadales bacterium | reverse complement strand
CGATTCGCAGGGCTTATCCCTAACCGTATCCTAGCGCACCGAATGCGAAGGGGTGTCGGTAGCCACACCGGGGCCCTGGTAATCCGACCTCTCGTTGAGCATCAGAGGAGCAGAACGGCAGCGAAACTGACACTGGAGACGACACATGACCCACCATGTCTACAAGAAGACTGAGATAGTCGGCACGTCGCCAACCAGCATCGACGATGCGGTCAACACAGCGCTGGAAAGGGCATCAAAGACGCTGCGCAATATGCGGTGGCTCGAGGTCAAGGAGATCAGAGGACACATCGAGGACGACAAGCTGAGCCACTGGCAGGTGGTGGTCCAGATCGGGTTTACTCTGGAATAGTACGGGGAGTTGATATGAGAAGGCCAACCTCTGGCCGGACGTGGTACCGTTAGAGGTCCACAAGCAATTAGGACGGGCTCAGAGGCCCATAGACCGAGAGGTTGGCCCAATGCGCAAGTTAACGGTTGGTCTTGATGTTGGCGATAAGTACAGCTGGTTCTGTTTGTTGGATCATGACGGGGCGAAGATTGAGGAGGGTCGTGTAAGGACGACGCCTCGAGGGATTGGCCGCAAGTTTGAGGATGTGGGACGGATGCTAGTGGTTTTGGAAGTTGGCACGCACTCTCCGTGGGTGAGCCGGCTGCTTGAGGGTTGTGGTCACGAGGTTCTGGTGGCGAATTCGCGCAGGCTGCAGATGATTTACGGTAACGACCAGAAGACGGACGCGGTTGATGCTGAGCTGTTGGCGCGAGTGGGTCGGATGGATCCGAAGCTGTTGTATCCGGTGCGACATCGTGGAGCAGGGGCACAGGCAGACCTGGGTGTGATCCGATCACGGGACGCATTGGTACAGGCGAGGGTACAGCTGGTCAACCATGTACGTGGTTCGGTCAAGGCGTTTGGAGGTCGGTTGCCGAGTTGTTCGACGCCGGCGTTTGCGCAGAAGGCAGGAGGGCATATACCCGAGGAGCTCGTTTCGACTTTGGGTCCGGTGTTGGAAACGATTGCTCGGTTGACGAGCCAGATCAGGGCATATGATCGCAAGATTGTGCAGATGTGCCGGGAGCGTTATCCGGAGACGAGGAGCTTGAGCCAGGTGAATGGAGTGGGTGATTTGACTGCCCTGTGCTATGTGTTGACGCTGGATGATCCTAGGCGATTTCACCGCAGTCGTTCGGTGGGTCCTTACCTCGGCCTGACGCGGAGGAGGCGGGAGTCAGGGGAGCGGCAGCCCCAGCTGGGGATCAGCAAGGCTGGCGATGAGATGCTGCGTCGTTTGTTGGTGGGCTCGGCGCACTACATTCTGGGGCCGTTTGGATCCGACAGTGATCTTAGGCGTTGGGGGCAGCAGCTGGCATCTAGAGGTGGTAAGACCGGGAAGAAGCGCGCGGTAGTGGCGGTGGCTCGGAGGCTGGCGGTACTGCTTCACTCTCTGTGGTTAAGCGGTGAGGTGTACGAGCCGTTGCGGCAGGCACGGTTGGACGAGGCTGCCTAGAGATAGCTTTTTCGAGTGAGCAGTTTGAGTTCGAGTATGACATAGCACCGAGGAGATAGCACCGGACCAGCAACCCAACCATCCAGTCCAGGTGACTGCGTTCCCTGCTCAGGCGGGAGTCTCACCCAGACCGACGTGGGAGTTTGCAGCGCCTAGCTGGATCGGACATAAACTTGCACCGGACCCGGAGACGGTCCAATCAGAGTGCGGATGGAAGCCAAACGGGTGGGATGCCTGGCTCGGGCACCACGGTGCCCCTTGACTAGTTAGGCCTTCTCATGGAAGCAGGGAGCGGGGAGCGGACCCGCCTCCCTCTAGCTCAGTGCCTTGGGCCGTGGGAGGTGTTCGCGCGACGAGAGGAGGCTTCCCCACGCCCGCGTACCGGCCGTTTGCGTCAGTATCATGCTCACTTAAGTAGTTGTTGCACAATGAGTTGTGAGGCCGACCCGCCTATGCCTTCAGCGGTCCCTGATCGTGAACGCCTGAAGTGAATCGCCGTTGTTGGCCACGAGTACTGCATACTCTGTCGGTGTAGTAATCAGGGCCAGATCCGTGACCTGTAAAGGAGCCAGGAACCCGCTGACAAATGGTGGAACGGGGGTGAACCCGCCACGGCCGTTACCTCTCAGCCACAGGCCGTTGCCAGCATCAGCTCTTGCGGTATTTGGATCAGAGTTGTACAGGTTTCCCGCCACGATCAGGTCGAGATTGCCATCATTGTCAACGTCGTGGACAATGATGTCGTTGATCGGTGATGTCTGTGCCAGGTTGGGCAGTGGAAACGCGGTGAAGGTTCCATCTCCAGCGTTCTGTAGGTAGCTACTGGCAAACGTATCCGCCTGGTAATGGACTGCCCGCTCTAGTTGCGTGGACCTGAAGATCTGCTGGATGGATGCGTCCGCGAAGGATCCGTAGGTCGAGAACTGCACTCCGACCGTATAGATTGCCTTGTCTAGCTTGGCTAAACCGAAGAAAGGATATTCCTTTCCGGCTACCTCCTGCGTGAGAACGATGTCTGTTGTGCGGTTCCCGGTGAAATCATCGGCATAGATGCCAAACCTGCTTTCCTCTGATGTCTGGAATGAGTAATTGAAGCCCAGGTTTCCAGCTACCAGGTCCGGATGACCGTCGCTGTTGAAATCTCCCTGAGCGAGGCTGTACCACCAACCCCTCATCGCTGGTGGGCCCACCGAACCTGTGACGTCGTGCAATCGCTCTCCCTGGTTCTCGTAGAATCGAAGTGGCATCCATTCGCCTGCAGTCACCAGATCCAATCGCCCGTCGCCGTTGAAATCGAGCCACACCGCATCAGTTACCATCCCTCCGGGTCGGATCAGCTCGGGGGCCGCCACTTTCGTAATGTCCGTGAAGCTGTGTCCATCATTGCGTAACACATAGCTGCGGGTCGGATAGGGGTAGTTCCGGGGCACAAGACGGCCGCCTACGAACAGATCCAACTTGTCATCGTCCGTGAAATCTCCTGCCCTCACGGTGGCCGTGCTGGTCGGCATGTGCGGCAGTGCGGTGGTATCCTTGACGAAACGACCGCCGCCCTGGTTGATGTATAGGCGGTCCTGCAACAAATCCGACACCGGCGATACGTGATACCCGCCGCTGGTCACGTAGAGATCCAGCAACCCGTCCCCGTCAGCATCGAAGAAGAGGGCTCCCCAGTCTTCATGATCCTTGTCTGCGTCCCAAAGTTGGCGTTGAGAGGATTCGACGAAGCTCCCGCCAGCTTGCTGAATGAACAGAACGCCTGGGAAACCTGCCGCTCCGCCAATGTATATGTCGTCTAGTCCGTTACCGGTCACATCTCCCACGGCGAGCGGAGGCCCGTTCCGTGAAAGCATATGCGGCAACAGAGGTTGCACCCTGTAGTCGACGAAGGCCTTTTCCCGGTGTTCATGCCGCAGGCCTGTGTTGGAGTTCATTGGCCGAAACACACGATCGTGCGCAGGGGCAGAGAGATCGTGTCCAGATTTCTCAGTTGCGTCTTGCTGCC
>JARRLJ010000349.1:0-3520 GCA_037387025.1 Gemmatimonadales bacterium | reverse complement strand
AACTGATCCAAAGACCTCACCCCATGGTTGCTGCACGGCCGACGCTATGAGAAGAGCGTGCCGCGGCAGTATTTCTTCGGTTTTGCCCTCGACCGTTTCCAATTCGTAGTTCACCGCCGTGGCTTCGAGTGAGTAGCGCAGGGTGATCGAACGCCGTGTCGATTCACTGTAGGGAAAGATGTCGTACTCCAGCGTCGGACCTATCGTCACCGCAAGATCCCTGTTGAAGAACGTGGATCTGTTTGCGTTGGCGCGGCCGCCGATAGACCAGTGCGGGCCAAGGCTCCACACCATTAGTAGGTTCGCAGTATAATCTTCCGACGTATATACGTACGTGTCTCCCTCATCGAGATCGGTCTCGGTATGATTGTATCGGCCCGATAGGCCAAACTGGATCTTCAATTCTTCCGATACTCGGTCAGCGTCAGCGGATCCCCTGAGCGAGTAACCGCTCTCCGTTTGCTCTCCCTCAATCGATCCATTGCCGCTCACCCGGAACACCCACAAGTTCCAGGGATCGTCTTCCTCCATTGGCGCGACCGCTACGTCAGCTTCGTCATACACAACGCGCAGCCGCGGCGCGAGTGAAGTCGATTCAACGAACTGCACCAATCCCAGCGCTATTGTCTGCGTGAGCCCGTTGCGCACCTCCGTGTCAGTATCATTGGGATCAGAGATGTACGACAACGACTTTGTAGTCCCTTCGAAGTTCCTCCGCCCCACATAGTCGATCGTGTAGTCCCAGCCACCTCCACCAGGTCGCTGTGACGTAACCAGCAGGTGCACGTCAGAGTCTTGCCTGTCGCGCACCCAGTTCACCCACGTGATCTCGCGCCTGAAGTGATCGAAGTCGCAGTTCGGAGCGTTGCAGTCTTCAAAGACAAAAAGGGACGCTGTCGCGTTTGTATCTATCACAGTTTCTTGTGCGGGCAGTCTGACACTAAACAGCACGACACAAAGTGAGAGTAAGAAGGCAACAACCACCATACGATTCTTCATAGAATTCTCTTTCTCAAGCCGCCAACCGCCATCATCTTGCTGATCGGTAAAGGCAATGGGTTCATGTCTTCAAACGATATCCAACTTTGCGAACCGTTAGAATGTGTTGCGGTCGCGCTGGGTTGGTTTCCAGCTTTCGTCGCAACTCGGCAATGTGAATGTCAACAGTTCGCGTCATCACCCCATCTTCGTACTGCCACACTTCCTTTAGAAGGTCTTCGCGGGTTGCAGCCGCCCCGCGCCGTCGAACGAGCGCGACCAGCAAGTCGAACTCTTTTGGTGTGAGGGAGACTAACGTTCCGGCGCGAGTCACCGTGTGTGCAGCACCGTCCACTTCTATGTCCCCGAACTGCTCCTTCAGCACGTCATCTTCGGCGGGTCCCAATTGGGACCTCCTCAGCTGGGCCCGCACACGCGCCAATAACTCGAGAGTGCCGAACGGCTTGGTGACGTAGTCATCCGCGCCACAGTCCAGGCCGAGAACCTTGTCGGCTTCTTCGCCCCGAGCCGTCAAGATGAGGACCGGCATGGTCATTCCTTCGCCGCGAGCCGCCCGCAAGACGCTGTAGCCATCCATTGCCGGAAGCATGAGATCGAGGATCAGCAGATCGGGCTCCGACTGTCGCAGTCGCTCCAGTCCTCGGCGTCCGTCTTCCGCCACTTCCACGTCATACCCGTCGATCTCGAGCGCCGTCTGCAGCCCAAACGCGAGGTCCGCATTGTCCTCGACAACCAGGATCCTGGCGCCAGAGTTGTTGGTCACTGTGACTCAACTCCATTATCCGATGCGGCGCTTGAGGCAGGAAGCTCGACCACAAAGCGAGCGCCCGAGCCCGGAGCTTCTTCTACCCACGCTGACCCATGCTGAACCGCGACCAGTTTTTTCACTACCGCCAGCCCGATTCCGGTTCCCCCTACCATTCCGTTCCCACTGTTGTCCAACCTGCGGTATGGTTCCCAGATTCGAGCCCGGTCGGCCCGCGGAACACCGGGGCCTTCGTCCTGAACGAACAGATGAACCTTCTTTCCTGTTCGTGTGACTCCCACAGTAATTGTTTGACCTCTAGGGCCGTACTTCAGTGCATTGTCAAACAGGTTCACTAGTACTTGCTTCACAGCATCGCGGTCGGCCAAGACGACTGGGTTATCGTCCACTTGTTTCCGTATATCCACGCTCAGTGACTCAGCCATCGGTCTCATGACCTCGATGACCTCGCCCATTGTGGTTGCTACGTCCGTCTTCTCAACTGCCAAACCTTCGGTGGACCACCGCAGCCGAGAGTACTGCAGCACATTCTCAACCAAATGAGTTAGACGTCTCGCTTCACGGTCGATCACGTTGATGGACCGTTTGCGCTCTGACTCCGTCCTGAGCTTGCCGGCATCGAGCAGCTCGGCGAACATCCGGATCTGCGCCAGTGGGGTACGTAACTCGTGCGATACTCCCGAGACGAAATCATCACGTAGGCGGGCTAGTTGATGTTCGCGGCGGATCTGGAACAACGCTGCGATGCCAACACAGAGGGTGACCAAGAAGAGGCCTACGATCAATGGCAGCCTCGAACGCGGTAGTCCACCTATTATGAGATGACCGGCCGCATCCGGTCGCACCGATACTTCCACAATCAAGCCACCATACTCCGTCCCCACTGTATCTCGCGCCGCATACATAACCGGATAGTCGACTTGCGATTCAAACACCGCGGCTCCCGCGGGGGCATACACGGCGAGGTGAAGCAGTGAGTCGTTAGGTATCTCGCCCGCAATAGTAGCTGGAAGCAACGGCTTGGGTTCATACCAACGGGCAAGGAGATCCGTGAGGGCGGTCGGTTTCGCTAGAAAGCCATACACGAACCCGGCGGCTGCATCCCTACTATACGCCACCGAGTATGCCACGAGGACTGGAGCTTCAGCGGTCCTCCCCGGCTCTGCCGTAATGAACACAGCCCTCCCATTGCCCCTCTCCCTCTGGTGAACTGCAATTGTGTCCGCCACAGCCTTCATGACACCGCTTGGGACCGTATCTGGAATGACTACAGAGCTCCGATCCGCCAGATTCAATCGGAAATAGGCGATCGGATCACGTAAGCCCCGACACTCACAACGGAGCGATCTCACCGTGCGCTCCATCCCACGAGCTACTACAGACGGAGGCGGCAAGTCACCTCCGTGGATCCTGCGTGGCACATCATCGAACACGCGCCAAAGCACCCAATCCAGTCCTTCTCGCGTTATGCGCGAGAACTCCCACGCCGCCATGCTGGCATAATCTCGGAGCGCATCCTCCACCGTGTCGCGATGCGAGCGGGCCGTTGCCACGGCATGGTATCCCAATCCAAGTGCCAAGGCGAGAACGGCCACCAAGAACACAAGGAGTAGGGATGTCGATGAGAAACGACGATCAATTGCCCAAGGACGCCACATGCATCTCTCCCAACTACAAAAAGGGGGCCCGTTGAATCTTCAGGCCCGTTCAAACACACTAACGTAGCTGGCTAGCAACGGCAATGTGATCCAGGTA
>JARRLJ010000348.1:0-3522 GCA_037387025.1 Gemmatimonadales bacterium | reverse complement strand
CCCCTATCCTCTACAACACAGAGACCACGGCCCGGCGTTACTATGTATTCGGCAAACCCACCGTCAATGTCGTTTCCCGGCATGAGTTGCGCACGGCAAATGTTACCGCGGCCGCCCGCGCACAAGTCACAATTGCCGCAAGGAATCACTGCTGGGACGATGACCTCCTTCCCGAGTAGCTGCTGGTAGTCTGAGGCTGCTTCGACCACCGTTCCGCTGATCTCGTGTCCCAGTGTGAGAGGAAGTTCCTTCTTCGTCGGGACCCCGTCCTTCCAAAACCCTATGTCGGTATGACACACACCGCAGCCAGCCACCTGAATCAGTACTTCCCCATCAGAAGGCTTGGGCTGTGGAACGTCCTGAACCTCTATGGGTGCGTCAACCGCAGTCAGTCGCGCTGCCTTCATTGTGCACCCTCCATTTAGCTACGGCATCTTCTGCGACGGTATGCAGCGGGTTTGCTGCATCTCCTCATGTCACTGTGGCCCGCCGCACGTTAGACCACCGACCAAGTGGTCGGCAAATTCCTGCCCCAACTCGGGGGCCTGTAGCGAACCCTCGGGCCGGTACCATCTCGCAATCCAGTTGATGGCACCGAGGATCGCGAAGACGGCAGTCTTGGAGTCGACGGCCCGGAACTCGCCGCTCTCGATCCCGTTCTCGATGATCCGTCGCAGTCCTCGCTCGTACCGGTCGCGCGCCGCTATGACTTCCCCCTGTCTCTCCGACGACAGCGCCGTTACTTCGAACGCGAGCGGCGACCCCTCCAGCGTTTCCGTCATTACACGAACGTGCTCACGAATCACATGTGCCAGCCGTTCGGCGTGTGAGTTGAACCGTTGCTTCAGGTTCCTCATCAGCCGGTCCAACTCCGCCAGCGACTCGCGGTGGCATTCGTAGAGTATTGCTTCTTTGTCAGGGAAGTAATGATAGAGTGCGGTCTTGCGGAGGCCCAAATGCTCGGCGATGTCGTCCAACGTGGTGGCGTAATAACCTCTTTCACGGAAGGCGCGGAGCGCTGCGTGGAGGATCTGCGCCCTTCGTCGTTCCCGTTTCTCGCGGACGTGCGGTGACACACGAGATTGCGCCCGGCCCCCCGCCATACCCACCCCGCTTTCAATTTGAACAATGGTTAAAAATTTGAACTTCAGGTAGATTTTCGTCAAGTAGTAGAGATAGTGTTTTGGGATTACAGTGAGCGCGCAATAACCACATATTTGGATGTTGATAGCGAAGTTCACTGAGCTGTTCCATTTCAACAATGGCGCTCACATGCTTTCCGGCACATCCCAGTACGCCCTGAGAGCGGTCCTGTACCTAGCCGCCAGATCAGACGAAACGCCGATTCCAACTCCAGACATAGCAAGCGCGCTCGACATTCCCGACAACTACCTCGGGAAGATCCTCTATCAGCTCACCCGATCCAGTATCCTCGTCTCGTGCCGGGGCAAACGCGGTGGTTTCAAATTGGCCCGGCCTGCAAACGACATGTCGCTTCTCGAAGTGATTGCGCCGTTCGATCGATTTGACGAACGGCGCATTTGTTTGTTGAGACGAAAGGAGTGCAGTGACGGTAATCCGTGTGCGGCTCATGCCAGATGGAAGGAAGTATCTGAGCAGGTGACCGCATTCTTCCGCGAAACCGTGGTGGCAGATCTGCTGAGCAGCGACCGCAAGGAAGGTCATCTCAGGCGCGCGAGGCTGACCGCTAGCTGACACGTCCCCGCCCACAGTCTGCTGGTCGTAAGCCCTTGCCAGATAGCACGTATCGCTACATAATCAGATATTAACATGAGAATAAAGTTAAATAGCCCGTTGGGCTCGAACGGGGGTGTGAAATCCTCTCCAGCACAGCCGAGTACGCTCTTCGGGCCGTTCTCTATCTAGCCGAGCATTCAGGCGACCGCCCGGTGGCGGCAACCGACGTGTCGGCCGCCCTGCAGATCCCACCGAACTATCTGGGGAAGATCCTCCACGTCTTAGCGCACGCGAATGTCTTGAGTTCCTCGAGGGGCAAGCACGGGGGATTTGGGCTCGCCGTTCCCCCACAGGAAATCTCCGTACTCAAGGTTGTCTCACTCTTCGACCGTATCGACGGTGAGCCAACCTGCCTCCTGGGCCGGGCCGCGTGTAATGAGGAAGAGCCCTGCGCCGCTCACCAGCGTTGGAAGTCCGCATCGGAGCAGATCCTCGCCTTCTTTCGCGAAACGACCGTCAGTGACCTCATGAGTGAAACGCACGACGAACCGGCAATCCGGGGGTAGTCCTGAGCCGGGAATGCAAGTCGGTCTCTCATCAGAGAATTATCGGTAACTCTTTCTGATTACATTTCCCAGCCACGATTCTTCTTTGTGCGCTTTGGGATTGCCGGCGCTTGCTCTTGTCGCTGTGCAACAGGACAGTCGGTCGTCGTCACAATCACAAGATGATGGGTGCGGGGACGGGGATAGTCAGTAGGGGACGGGAAGTCCGACGGCCGGCTGCCAGACCGCGAGCCAAATGGCGCAAAAGCACATCTTCTACGTTCACGGACGGAACATCAAGCCGACGGCGGCTGCGCTGAAGCGGATGTTGCGTCTGGCAATCGGCTCCGGGCTGCGTCGGGTAGATCGGCGAGCAGCGGAATTGTTTGAAGGACCCGAAGTCAGGTTCACTGTAGCATACTTCGGTGACCTCATGAACGAGCTGATGCTGCTAGCTCGCCCCGAGCTGCGCTCGTCGATGGTGAATCTGCGTGACAAGTGGTACGAGCCACATCTGCGCGACTGGGATCCCCTCGATAAACTGATTGCTCGCCCGACACGTGAGCACACACAGAGCGACTACAGGCAGCTGATCCACAAACACAAGAACCAACGCTTCCGGGACGACCTGGCGCACGTGTTTGGTCCGGTCAGTTCGGTAACCGGGCTCACCACCTACGCCGTGAAGAGGTTGTTTCCCGACTTCGGCGGATACCTGACGACCAGAACATGGGCTTCACAAATCAGGGCGAGACTCCAAGGTCGCCTCAAGCGGGCCTTGGCGAGAGGAGATGAGATAGCGCTGGTATCCCACAGCATGGGATGCGTCGTATCCTACGATGTACTGTGGAAGTTGTCGCGACTGTATGAGCACCAGAGAGTGCACGACCGCAAAGTTTCGCTTTGGCTGACTTTAGGATGTCCGTTGGGTGAGAGAACGATCCGAGATGAGTTGTACGATTCCAACGAACCTGACGACGGTCGGTACCCCTCCAACATCGTGAATTGGGTCAACATTGCGGCGCACGATGACTTCGTTGCGCGCGATAGCACTGTAGCGGACGATTTCAAGAAGATGGTGGAACGCGGCCTAGTCGAGAGAATCAAGGACATGTCGCGCATCTACACCTTCTGGATCGGATCGAAGGGATCAAACCCCCACATATAGTACTGATATCTCATCCACCCGAAGTTAGCTCGAGTACTTGCCAGGTTGATTCTGAGGGGCTAGCCAACAGGTAGGCCCGTTCACCGCCGGTACTAACCTCCTTCTACAAAC
>JARRLJ010000347.1:0-4265 GCA_037387025.1 Gemmatimonadales bacterium | reverse complement strand
GCCGCAGTCGTCAGACTCTCACCGCGCAACAAATGGCGATCCATAATGTCGAACGACATCTCCTCTATCTCGTAGAAATCCAACACGGAGGCTCCCCACGGTGCCCGACTCCCAGGGATCTGCTGCAAGAAAGTTTCTTCCAACCCCACCGTATCCTCACTGGCCAACTCGAGCGCCACGGCCTGGAATGCTGGTATCTCGAGCCGCGCAGCTGCCCGCATGCGCTGTGCTTCCTCCCCGCCCAGAAAAGCGGCCAACTCGACCGCGAGCCGCTTGTGTGTGACGTTCGCTGGGACCGCCCATCCCGAGGCATACAACACGTTTTGGGGTACGGCGCCCGCGCGGTGGGGAATGGGAGCAATGCCCAATTCGATATCGCCGCGGGCGTTGTACTGCAGCAGGCGCGGTAACAGCCAGTGGCCACCGTGAAGCATTGCCTGGTCTCCCACGTAGAAACGTCCCAGCCGCATAGGGTCGCCACCGCGCAGAAATTGAACCGGGGAGGTATGCCATCTCGTTATGAGTGACGCCAGAAACTCAAATGTCTCCACTGTTGGTTCCGAGTCTAGATAGCCCACTGTGGAGATCCCGCGTGGGTCGAGGATGTCTCCACCGGCAGACCATACCCAAGGAATCCACTCGAACAGCCGGCGGGGGAAATCGATGGCGTAGATGTCGGTCGTGCCGTTCCCGTCACGATCGCGCGTAACCGATCGTGCAGTTTGGAGGAACTCTTCCCACGTCCACTCATCTTGCGGTGGCGGCGGGACTCCCAGATCGTCGAACAGAGATCGATTGTAATAGACGACCATCGGCGTGAAACCCTTGGGGAACGCGTAGAGATGGCCGTTTCTGTCGAAGACGCTGAGTACCTCGGGAAAGACGCGCGTTGGATCGTAACCGACGCGAGCGGCGTAATGGCCGAGATCCAGGGTCAAGCCGCGTTCAACGAACACCGGGATTTGTGGGGAATCCAGCAAGAACACGTCGGGAGGAGTTCCGGAGGCTATCTCCGTGGCGAGTTTTTCCGAGTAGTTGTTGACGATCGATTCTACGATGACTCGCGCCTCGGGGTGTCGGCTCGAGAATTCGTCGGCGATGCGTTGCTCGGCAAGAACCTCCAAATCGGTTGCCCAGTTGAGGACTCTGAGCTCAATCCGGTCCTCGGACTGCTGGCGGCAGCTCGAGGCATGCAGCACCGATAGCGTGAGCGGCAGCGCGGCAACTAGCCGTGGCCCCACCTAGGACCCTGCCTCTGACGGTGACAACTCGAGTAGCTCTTCCTCAGGGCCGGCAAAGACATGGAGCCTGGTGCGGTCCAGCCTCACCCCCACCTGTTCGCCGGGAGAGCATTCGTATTCGGGATCGACCCGCGCGACCCAATTACAGTCGGCGGGACACTCGAGATATACCAGTAGCTCGTTGCCCAGCGGTTCGAGTCGCTGCACTTGTGCGACGAAGTCAACGTCGTGCACGTCCGATGCGATAGCAATGCTTTCCGGCCTGACACCCAGTGTTGCCCTTCCTGAGAATGCACATCCATCCAGCGGTACCTCTATTGCGGGTGCGACAAACACTGAGTGGCTGGTTCGGTCAACCACCTCACCGGCCACGGTATTGATCGGAGGTGATCCGATGAACCTGGCAACGAAGAGATTCGCCGGGCTCCGATACACCTCGAGTGGTGGAGCATATTGTTGCAGGAGTCCATCTCTCATGACCGCGATGCGCTGGCCCAGCGTCATGGCCTCGACCTGATCGTGGGTCACGTAGATCATAGTGGTGCGCAGTTGTTGATGCAGCCTTGCGATCTCCGCGCGCATCTCGAGCCGAAGTCTCGCATCGAGATTGGACAGCGGTTCGTCGAACAGAAAGACACGCGGCTCACGTACCAGCGCCCGACCGAGGGCCACCCTCTGGCGCTGGCCGCCTGACAGCTGGCCGGGTCTCCGCGGAAGCAGGGTGTCGAGACCGAGTACCTGTGCAGCCCGCGAAACACGCGAGTCGATTTCGGATCGTTGTAGCCGGCGCATCTTGAGTCCGAACCCGAGGTTCTGCTCAACTGTCATATGGGGATATAGGGCGTAGTTCTGGAACACCATGGCGACGTCGCGGTCGGAGGGTTCCAGGTCGGTCACTTCGCGGTCGCCAATTTCGATGGTTCCCGAGGTGGGCTCTTCGAGCCCCGCAATCATCCGCAGAACGGTGGTCTTGCCACAGCCTGACGGTCCTAGCAGAACGACCAATTCACCATTATCGATGTCGAGATCAAACGAGCGCACGGCGGCGACATCATCGAACCGCTTCTCGATTCCTCTCAGGCGGACGCCGGTCGTGGTGTCAGAACCGGTCATACTCGATCTCGATCGGTTGCCCTACCAGCGTCGTCACGTGTAACGAGTGCGACGGTGAATAGTGGCGCGAAGGGATCGGAGCGCTCGCAGCCGATCTGCCGTGGAAGCGTCGCTCACGGTGTTCGGTTAGTGGCGTGCGGTTGGCATCAGGTCCACGAAGCGGTGTCCTTCAAATTCGACCGTCCGGCCTTTGGAGAAAAGCACTGGTGTCTCGAAGGAAGGCCCGTCGTATACAAAAGTGTGGTACTCCCCATGTTCCCCACCTGCATCGAGCCCGTCGGTGCAACCGAGATCGGTGACGAGATCGGCATCGAATTCGCGCCCCAGAAAGGCGGCGGCACCCAGTGACAGATCCACGCTCACCACCACCGCTTGGTAACCCCGCTCCACGACTTCCCAGGCCACTTCAATGGATGGCTCTCCCCATATCGGCTCCAGGTGTTCCAGACCGCTGCCGGTAACTCGCTCCTCGTACCACGATCTCACGTCCTGCAGACTGATGTTTCCGAAGATCACACCCACGACGTTGCGTTTCTTCAGCAGATGCAGTGTATCCAAGAATGCCGGTTCGTATTTGCTCCCCTTCGTCGGTGTACTGATGGGTTCGAGTCCCAGTGCGCGGGCCTGCAATTCGATGAGTTCACTCCGTACGCCGTGGAATCGTACTCGATTGGATTCGCCGTCGTACAGGTTCACGAGGTACTTGACGTCGAGGTTTTGACGCCGGGCGCGATCCAAAGCGAGCGTCGAGTCCTTCCCTCCGCTGCTCATCAAGGCGTACTGCATTGGGCTAAGGTATCTGTGGGTCAAACCAGCGGCTAGGGGCGATGCTCGGGCCATCCTTGCGGACGCCGCAGTAGCCCTCGCGGAAGGCGTTACGTGTCTCCTGGAACCCTGTGCTGGTAGAGAAAACCGAACAGGCCCATAGCGGCGGTCACCGCGTCGAGACAGAACTCGCACTCGACTCCCAGGACATAGTCGGTGTGTAGGCTCGCGTGTGGTGCGCAGTTGAATAGCAACTTGTCAGGCTCGATGCGCAGCCCAGGGCGCCGCCGCACCACTTGCTGCAGCGCTCGTTGGGATGCCTGGTCCATCAACCCGACATTGCCTGCGTTCTCCACTATACAGTCTCGCACCATGAAGACGTCATGCCCGTTGCAGGAAGGGTCCCTCGAAGTCTGTGAGGTATCGTGGTAGGTCGTAATCTTCTCTCACCGTCCTGCAATAGACCGTCAGCCTCGATTCAAAGATCACGGTGAGAAGAGTTATGCATCCGTATGTCTGAAGCCGCGGCAGGGCATCTCCAAAGAGAACCGCTTCCGTGTGATGCTCGCGCGATTTGGTCAACGCCAGTGCATCCTGTTCTCGAGCGGCATCGCCTTGGTCTGCGAAGGTGGCTACGTAGGACCGGATTCCGTCCATCAGGTTCCGGGTGGTGGCCTTATCCAGGTCGACTGACATGGGGATTGCTCCTAATCCTGGCCCGTGGTGGCCCCGGTAGGGTGACCATGTAACGCCGTGGGGTGCGTTCGGCACCTTCCGAGGCGACACTTAGCCTCGCTCCGATTGGCGCCGGTGACCAAAAAATGCTATCCATGCCATGAAATCGTAACCCCGACGTAGGTCACAGAAACCGGGTCCCAACTGCCTAGATTGGCCGGTAGATGTTGGCCTGATCATGCGGTTGTCCCAGAGGACTCGCGATGGTGGATCATCAGAAGACAGCGGACGAATTGATGGCTGAGGTCGAAGCTCTGCGGAGTCACGTGGCAGAGCTGCGGCGCTCGCGGGTTGATGGCGAGAACTTGAAGGAGCGTCTCCGCCTCTTCTCGACGGCAGCCGAGAACATGCAACTCGGCCTCACCATTACGGATATGAGCGGGACCATCCTCTATACCAACCCCGCCGAGG
>JARRLJ010000346.1:0-3524 GCA_037387025.1 Gemmatimonadales bacterium | reverse complement strand
CGACCAAGCTGCCGACGTCGTCGAACGCCGTTTCCGAGAGACACTGCGTCATCGGGGATGGGACAACGGAAAAGGTGGTGTACTGCGTTACAGTCCAGGCTACTGTGGTTGGCACGTGAGCGGTCAGGGCAGACTGTTCGAGTTCCTGCAACCGGAACGGATTGGCGTGACACTGCGCGACAGCTTCCTCATGGAGCCACTCAAGTCCGTATCAGGGGTGATCATTGCTGGACCGCGAGAGATTCACAACTTTCCCATCACCTACGGCTTCTGCAGTCAATGCGAGACACGCACGTGTCGTCAGAGGCTGCGGGCGCTATTTGCAGATTGATTATGCAGCAACGGAATTTGGAGATTCTACATGGATTTGCTCGCTGAGATTGCGAACAGCGTGATAACCGGCGATGACCAGAGAGTCGCCGAACTGACACAATTGGTGATAGAGGAACGGACTTCGCCGAAGTCTATTCTGGACGACGGTCTCATTGCAGGAATGAACGTAGTCGGTGAGCGCTTCAAGGTGCATGAGATATTCCTGCCAGACGTCCTGCTGGCGGCTAAGGCCATGTACGCCGGCTTGGACCTCATCAAACCACTGATGATCGAACAAGGCCTCCCTTCTTTGGGTAAAGTGGTCATCGGATCGGTACGCGGTGATCTCCACGATATCGGCAAGAACCTCGTCGGTATCATGCTGAAGGGCGCCGGGTTCGACGTCATTGACCTGGGGAACGACGTACCACCTCACCTGATGGTTGAAACCGCGCAGGAGCAAGATGCCACGGTCATCGGGATGTCCGCATTGCTTACCACGACTATGCCTGTCATGGGGGAAGTCGTTGACCTAATCGAACGAGAAGGGCTGTCTGGCAATATCCGGACAATAGTGGGTGGAGCACCGGTGACCGAACAGTTCGCACACGACATTGGTGCTACCGCACATGGGTTTGATGCCGCAAACGCAGTCGAGCGAGTCAAGCAGCTCATGAACACCGGTTGAGATGACACCGTTCGCAGAGCGCCTTGCGTCCGGACAGACGATGGTGGCAGACGGTGCGATGGGCACCATGCTTCTTACGCGCGGATTGGAACCGGGGAACTGTCCCGAGGCTCTCACCCTGTCGCGCCCCAAGGTATTGGAAGAGATCGCTCGGCTTTACCTGGAAGCAGGCGCAGACATCATTGAGACAAACACATTCGGGGCATCGCCGGAGCGACTTGCCACATACGGCCTCGACCAGAAGACGGAGGAATTGAACGAAGTCGCAGTGCGAGCTGTTCGCAAAGTGGTCGGCGATCGGGCGTACGTGGCTGGATCGTGTGGACCGAGTGGGAAGCTGCTCGAGCCGCACGGGGACACGAGCCGCGACCAGTTGTACCGTGGCTTTCAACGACAGGCGAAAAGCCTCGTGGCGGCCGGCGTCGACAGTGTGTTCGTAGAAACGATGATCGATCTGGACGAAGCAAGACTCGCCGTTCAAGCCGTGAAAGAGGTCTCTCCATCGACTCCTGTTGTCGCTACCATGACTTTCGAATCAACAAGACGAGGGTTCTACACCGTCATGGGGGTGAGTGTGGAGGCGGCGGGATCCGGGCTCGAGGCTGCGGGAGCCGACGCCGTGGGGTCCAACTGTGGCAACGGAATCCAGCAGATGGTGGAGATCGCTCGTGCTTTCAAGGAATCGAGCGACTTGCCAATCGTAATCCAGGCGAACGCGGGACTGCCGCAGATCGTAGACGGAGCCGTTGTCTACAATGAAACACCCGACGTCACGGCGACAGCTGCTAAGGAACTCATCTATCTTGGCGTTGCCGTGATTGGCGGGTGTTGCGGAACTACACCGGAACACACAGCCGCGATCCGAACAATGGTTGACCAATACACATCCTGAGTCACGGAAGTACCGGCACGTGATCAACCACTCACGCGTCAATCTTCAGCGGTGACGACTTCTATTCCCTCGTGGGCAATCTCGAGCAAGTCGATCGCGGCCTCTGTGCCACTGGCTCTGAAATCCGGTGACGCTACTTTCACCAACAGGGCATTGGTCACTTTCCATACCATCACTGTCTCCTCACCCTCGGCCAGTAGGGTCACGGTGATGTCGCGGCGCGTGGGAGCTCCAGACTCCAACTTTTCCCATGTATCATTTTCATCAGCACTCACAACTCCGTTGCGAAACGTGATGTGCTCGTACTTCACATCCTCTGAGGCCGGCAGTGTTGTCTGATCACGCTCCAACCGTCCGTGGGCCCCGGGTCTGAGACCGTTTATTTCGGCGAAAGTGATCCGTTTCCCACCCCAATCTACCCGGAATCGAAGTGCAGCTTCTTGATACGCCATTGTGTGCTCCACCATCTTGCGCTGCGCCTTAGCGCGTCAGCTTCTGTCTCCACTTCAATGCGTCGCCATCAATCGCACTGATGTAATGTGCCGCGACGTACAGAGCGCCACCAGAGTGCGATTTACTGGTCGAGAACAATGTTTACCGAGGGACAGTCAACCGGCAATCGATCAGTGCACAGATTGGACGAAAACGGCAAGCTACTGGTCAAAATGCGCAAGTGAAGGGGAAGGTAGCTCACGCACCCCTCGCCGTTCGGCTAGCTTCACGGCCTTGAGCAGCGAACCGGCCGGCTGCCGCTGCGTTCATCGGCTCGCCCAGGTGGTACCCTTGGCCCAGCGTGCAGTGCAGCGACCGCAGGAACGCGAGTTGATCGGTGCTCTCTACACCCTCCGCTACAACACCGAGCTCGAGATCACGCGCAAGCGCAATGATCGATCGGATGATCTTCCTGTTACCGGCGTTTTCTTTGGCGCCCTGCACGAATGATCCATCGATTTTGAGAGTGTCTATCGGAAATCGACTCAAGTAACTCAATGAGGAATAACCGGTTCCAAAATCGTCAACGGCCAGTCCGACACCCAGCGAGCGCATCGCGTCAAGTACTGCAGTTGTGAGTTCCGCATCGGCCATCATTATGCTCTCGGTAATCTCGAGCGCCAAAGCACTCGGCTCGAGGTGACACTGCCGCAGTATTCGATCTACCTGATCGACGAGGCCTCCTTGTTTGAACTGCCGTCCCGACAGGTTCACGTGGATGGTGGCCGAACTCAAAGCCGGGATCTGCTGTTGCCACTGGTACATCTGACGACAAGCTCGGTCCAGAACCCACTCGCCTATCGAGAGAATGAGATCGGTCTCTTCAGCCATCGGAATGAAACGAGATGGCAACAGCACGCCGAGTTCCTGGTGTTGCCACCTGAGCAATGCCTCGAATCCAGCTATGCGGCCGTCTGAGAGCGAAACAATCGGTTGGTAATGGAGGACGAGTTCACCTCGCTCTGCCGCCCGCCGCAGCCCCGATTCGAGTGCCAATCGTTCTACAGCCCGGTCGTGGAGCGACACGTCGTAGACCTCGTAACCGGATTGGTCCACGGCCTTGGCCCTGTTCATTGCCAGTTGAGCGGCGCTCAAGAGCGCCTCGGGAACCCGATACATCGGATCACCCACGACAATCCC
>JARRLJ010000345.1:0-3539 GCA_037387025.1 Gemmatimonadales bacterium | reverse complement strand
AGGCGGACCAGCACCGGCTTGCCGTCGCGGATCTCGTACTTCGTTTGAATGCTGCTTCCCACGACCTGCTCGGGCGGGATGCCGTAGACCCGTTCCGTCCAGGGACGCATGAATTCGATGCCGCCTCCGGAGACGATGAAGGTCTTGAAGCCGTTCGCGCGCAGATAGGCGAGCAGCTCGAGCATCGGCTGATAGACCATCTCCGTGAAAAGCCGGCCCGTCTTGGGGTGCTTCGCGGTCGCCATCCACGCCCGGACGATTGCCTCGAACTGCTCGGTGGTCATTCCCGCGTGGGTGACCATGATGATCTCCGCGATGGCCTTGTCTCCGCCGGCCAGGGCCTTGTTCACGTCGCCCTTGAGCAGGGAGGCAAACGGCTCCTTGGTCTTCCACTCCGGATGCCGCGGCGCCAGCGCCTTGATCCGGTCGAGCGCGAACAGGAGCTGGACGTACAACGGCTGCTCGGCCCACAGCGTGCCGTCGTTGTCGAAGGTCGCGATGCGCTCCGCAGGCGGCACGAATTTCGGGCTTGCCTTGTCGGTGGTGACGTTGACGAATGCGACGATCGCGCGCTTGGCGGGACCGTCGTTCCAGGAAGGCAGCGCGTCGGTCTGGGCGAGCGCCTGCGTCGCCCAGGCAAGACCCGCAATGAGCCCTACGAAAAGTCTGCTCGCCCGCATCGTTTGCTCGCGTTTATTTCTGTTCCGGAGTGCAGGAAATCTCCGCGTTGTCCTTTCCAGTCATCACTTCGCTGCAAACATAGCGCTTTCCATTGCAGGTCGCGATCCAGGTTTTGGATTTGTTCGGTCCCCCGTGCTCGTCGGAAATCTTGATGTCATTGGGAGAACATCCGATCTTTCCCGCAGAAGCCTGGGGCAAATCAGAACATCCAACGAGTGACGCCAACGCGAAGAAGCCAAGAAACACCATTTTCTTCATTTCTGCACTCCTGTGAGCTCAGGTGAAATGGGCGATCCGGATCGAAGCGTCCGCGCTACAAAGCAGCCGCTATTGTTTGAACTGCAAGTTGAAGCCGACGAAGATCTGCCACTTCGGCCAGCCCGGTCCCTTGTCGGCCACGGAGAACTGGGGCTCCACGAACACATTGTAGATAGTCTTTCCCTTCGGAATGACCTGGCCGATGCCCAGACCGACCGGCACGCTGTAGCTGTCGTTCTGAAAGTTGTAAACCCAGATCGGCGCCGAACGAAGGTAGGTGCCCTTGCCCAGCTGATAGAACGCGAAGGGCTGGAACGCGCCGGTATTGACGCTCGCGCGGTCGCCGGCACCGGCGAAGCTCCCCTGCCAGGTCAGCAGGTAACCGTACTGGAACTTAGGCGAGCTCGCGTTGAACAGCACGTTCGCGAGGCCCGCCGACCATTTTTCGCTGCCCAGCTGATTCTCGGTCGCGGTCGGCGCGGTCAGCTGCGGGCCAATGCCGAAGCTCACCGCAGGGTTGCCGGTGTCGATGAGGTACGCGGCGAAAACATTGAAATCCCCGAGCCCCGTTTTCGTATTTAGGTCCGGTGCGACCGGGTAGCTGTTCACCGGCAACGACGCCCGCAGGATCCATTTCGTGCTGCCCAACGAGACCGGCTGGGCATAGCGGACCCAGAACTGGTTGGCGGCCTTGTCGGGATCGGTGAGCTCACCGATGTAGTAGTCCTGGAAATTGAGCGCCTTGAAGTTGGCCAGGGGGTTGTTCGCCTGGGCGGCGTCGCTCGAATGCTCCTGAGCCTGCGCGACCCCATGGATCGCGAGTGACGTGAGGGCGACGGCAAGGACTGCTCTTACGGGTAGTTTCGGCATGGCTCGATTTCCCTAGGATCTCGTCCGTTTCGTAAACCCTTGCTCGACCGACGGACACCCCGGCGAAGAGCCACCCTCGAAAGGGTGGCTCATCTGCTTTGGTTGCGGCTAGATCACCACTTCATCATCAGGCGCTTGGCCTCAGCTTCGAGGTTCACGTAGGGCTCGCCCTTGACCGTTACCGCTACGCCCTGGATTTTACCATCGGTGAACTTGCCCGGAGCCTTGTACAGCGAGCTCACCGCATCACCGCTGTCATAGCCGACGCAGAGGCCGTCACCGGACAGGGTGAACTTGCCCGGCTGCGTGCGCATCTTGCCGGAAGCCACCACCTTGTCGTCGACATAGAGCTTGGTCTCACCCAGGGTCTCGCCATGTTCGCCCTGACCTGTCTTCTCGAACTCCATGCCCAGGGTGTACTTGCCCGGCTTCAATGTCACATCAGACTTGAACACCTGCTCCGGCTTGATGCCGAGGAAGTTGTACACGTAGTAGAGCTTCTTGTCCTTGATGAACAGCGAATGGCCGCCAAACCGGGAGCCCATGGCGAAGATCACGCCTTCGGTCTTGTCGGTGATCTCGACGTTGGCAAGGATCTTGTACGAACGACCGCGCACGTTGACCGCTACGCCTTCCGGTACAGGTTCCGTACCCGGGTAATACTTGTAGGTGTCGCGGGGAGGTTCATTGCTGGGGCGCTTGACTAAGAGAAGATCCAGGGCAGAACGGTCGTCCAGTGGCAGCACGTTGTTCTGTTTCGCCTGCTCCATCCAGAGGTCTTTGAGCTCCTTCAGCTTGTCCGGGTACTTGTCGGCAAGGTTGTTGGACTGCGAGCGGTCCTCCTCCAGGTTGTAGAGCTCCCATTCGTCCTTGTCGTAGTGGCCCTTGCCGGACATCGGTGCGTGCACGGAGGCCGCGTGCCAGCCGTCTTTCCAGATGCCCCGCGTGCCGAACATCTCGTAGATCTGGACATGTTTTTTCGTCGGGTCGTCCGGCTTGGCATCAAACGTGTAGGCCATGGAAACGCCGTAGAGCGGGTACTGCTCCACGCCGTGATTGACCTTCGGCATCTCGAGGCCGGTGATTTCGAGCAGCGTCGGCACGATATCCGTTGAATGGTGGTACTGGTGGCGCAGCTCGCCGCGTGCCTTGATGCCCTTGGGCCAGCTGATCACCAGCGGATCCGCGGTACCCCCCTCGTACTCTGAGTAGCGCTTGAACATTTTGTACGGCGCCGAGAAGGCCGCAGCCCAGCCGGTGGGGAAGTGTTCGTAGGTGTCTGGGCTGCCCAGCTTGTCGATGTATTTCATGTTGTCTTCGAGACTGTCCGGCCAGCCATTGAAGAATTTGTTCTCGTTCACGGAACCAGTGGGCGTGCCTTCTCCGGAGGTACCGTTGTCGGCCGCGTAGATGATCAGGGTGTTTTCGTATTGGCCTGTTTCCTTCAGGTAGTCGACAACCCGACCGATCTGATGGTCCGTGTATGAGGAAAAGCCGGCCCATACCTCTGCCATATGGTTGAAGAGTTGCTTTTCTTCGTCGTTCAGAGAATCCCAGGGGAGCACGGCATCTGCCGGGTTGGCCATGTCCTTCGGTATCGGGTTAATGGCGGTGTTGACTGTATCTTCGGGGATAATGCCTTTCTCCTTCATGCGCTGGGTCACCCATACGCGATAGGCATCGTAGCCGTCGTCGAACTTGCCCTTGTATTTCGCGATCCATTCCTTGGG
>JARRLJ010000344.1:0-3948 GCA_037387025.1 Gemmatimonadales bacterium | reverse complement strand
TGCTGCGCGGCCCGTCCGCAAACAAGCGAAGCGTACCCATCAGGTAGCCCGCGTCAGCAGCAATTCCTTGTTAGAAAGCACGCCCTCACGACCAGCCTATGGTACTTGTGCGAAGGCCAGGACCGCAGGTTCATCAGAGACGACGCGCGTGCTGTGTCCGCGCCCCTCTGTATCCTCAAGCAAGACGATTGCTCCGGGTGAGATCCGGCGCGTCTCGCCATCACTCACCGATACCTCCAAGACGCCGGAAAGCAGGCACATGAACTGACGGGTTGGGGTTGGATGCCAATCGCCGAACCACCCCGGAGCAGCGCGAAGGAAGCCGTGTCCGGCTTCGAGCACTTCCGAGACCTCGAGAGGAGGCGCCGGGGGCGCGAAGTCCCTGCTGGACAAGGCGACGCCGGACCTGCCGAAGTGAGACTCGCCTTCGGAGTCCGCGAAGATCCGAACACACTCTAAGGCCACAAGCGCTCACCTCTCCCGGAAAGTCCTGGTGCTTTCTAACGTTCTCGAGCTTAGCCGCGCCCTATGCGCGGCTTTTCTGATCTTAGCACGGCGCCCGGAGAACGACGGCTAAAGCGAGTCGTTAGACAGACGCGTGTCGGCTACATGCGTTCGACCCACGGCGACCGCCAGTCAGGGGCTGGAAAGGGCTTTGACCAGTAGGCGACTTCTTTGGCAATCAGGCCGTTGCGAACCTGGAAGATGAACACCACTAGATACGGATCGCCGTCGCCATAATCGAGGCTGGCCTCGAGGACGCAGAGATCGCCATGCGCAGTGAGCTCGCGCGCCGTGACGGTCGGAAGAGCGGGGAACCGGCTATAGATCTCCCGGCGATTGGCGTTCCCCCGAATCCGTTCGCCGGACTGAGGCCACTCCATGACCACATCATCGGCAAAGAGGTGGTCCATCGCGGCGAGGTCCCTGGCGTTGATGGCGGCGACGAGTGCTTGGATCGCAGTATGGGCTGATGCGGTCGTCATCGGAGTGCCCTCCATCGGCACAAATAGCGCGACACTGTGCGCGTCTGTCTAACGCCCGGCATCAGCGGCTGCGTGCAGCGCCGTCGGCTGCATGCCGTTGTTAGACCGCCTAGTCACTCCAGCCTCGCTCGCCGAAGTTCTACCCGCGACGACAGCTCGTAGCGTCCTGCTCGATCCTCCCTTCGACCCACGCTTATCACTGCCCCGTAAAGCCGATCTCCCTCCCTGAGCACCGCAAGCCGGTTCCGATAGGGGTGCCGCAAGTTATCCGGAGTGGGGATGGCCGCGTCGAACATACCCATGAAGAACGTCGAGGTCAGCACCGAGATCTCGACCTTGCTGCGCGGGTGAGCGCCGACAGCCACTCTCGTTCCTGTCGAGTCGACCAGCAGCTCGATATCCAGCTCCCTATCGTAGGCGGTGATCCGTCCCCTCCAGGTGCCGTACATCTCGCTCGGATCTGCGGGGGCCTCGCTGGGTGGACTCGTCTCGACGGGCTCCGGCTTGCTAAGCTCCGGGATTAGGGCCACAAAGATCGCTTGCTGGATCTCGTAGAGTTTCTCGCACTCGGCGTTGCACAGGACGACTGCCGCGATATCCTCGTCCGGGAATAGCCTCATGAAGGCATCTGCGCCTGGCCCCTCTCCTCCGTGGTAGACGGAGCGATGCCCGCGTTCCTCGCCGTCGAGGGCCCAACCGATCCCGTACCTGCGATTCGAGGGAGGATGCTCTGCCTGCATGGCGGCGATAGCCCGATCGCTCAGGATTGCCTCCTGATCGGGAAGGTTGTCCCCCAAATGGAACATGGCGAAGCGGATCAGATCGTGGGCGCTCGCGTAGGTGCCGTCTGCGCCAGGATAACTGTCCAGATAGGGGGGGATTCTCTCGCGAGCCTGCGTGTAACCGGCGGCGTAAGGCCCACCGAGCGGCCGCCCCTCGTAGACGCGAGCACTGCTCATCTCAAGCGGTGAGAACACCCTCTCCTGGATGAACTCGGCGTAGCTCATCTCGGAGACGTTTGTGATGATGCTCGCCAGCATTTGATAGCCGAGATTGCAGTAGATGTACGACCCCCCTGGTGGGTACGTGATGATCCCGTAGCGGCGGACAGTCTCCGCCAACGCGCGCCTACCTTCAGGGTCGTCCTCGAAGAAGGATTCGGCATAGGCAGGCATGCCAGACCGGTGGTTGAGCAGGTGTCTGACTGTGACGTCGCGGACCTCTCCCTCAAACGCCCGCGGTCTGACGTCCTCAGGTAAGTACTCGATTGCGGGCTTGTCCAGGTCCACTTTCCCTTCCTGGACAAGCAGCATCAGCCCGGTAGCCGTGATCGTCTTGGAGATGGAGCCCAACCTGTACATCGTGTGTGGAGTGGCCCGTACATGATTCTCCACATCCGCCCAGCCGAAGGCCTCCTCCCAGACGATCTCGCCACCTTTCGCCACGGCTACCGTGATGGAGGGCACTCCTCGGTTCGTGACCTGGTCGATGATGAGCTCACGAACCTTCGAAAACCGAGCATCTCTGATCACCGTGGGGTCATGCGCACAGGCTGAAGTAATCAGGCCGAATACGAGACCCACACTGAGTGACATTCTCATTGCAGGCTCCGCAGAACCGTCGTCCAGGTGTAACAGCTGTCGTCGGTCTAACTTGATTGGAATTCTGCTGCCGCACCGGCCAGGTATGCAAATCAGATGCGTTACCCGACGCCACGGTTCAGCCTCCACGGACAGCAGCACTTCCTTGTTAGACAGCAGAGCGCCCAGTCAATACGCCGCAGGAGACAGCCGAAAGAACAGAATTGTTCCTGCGATGCCCCAAACCATGGTGTGTGCGGTCTGCAAGCCGCGGGACCTCAGAAGAGGGAATGAGAGTCCGAACAGTCCCAGGCCCACGAGCGATAGGTTCAGCGGATCGCTGAGCGGCGTATCAAAGAGGAGGACGTTGAATACCGGCGCGATGAGGACGTAGACGTTGAGGAGGACAACCCCGAGCCGACCATCCCGCTCGAAGTAGACTCTGAGCCCCTCCTCGTGTCGAGCCGCGTCATGAGGCAGAACAAGACCGCCTGCGGCGAAGAGCAGGACGGAGTACAAGAGGATGGCCAGAAACACCGTCAGGCTCCACGTTTCCAGTTCGGACAATTCGAACGAAGCCCACCAAAACTGGACTTGGTAGCCGAAGACGTAAAACGTCCACAGTAGAGGAAGCCAGTCGGGGCGACAGGACCTGCGCATCTGCTGTCTAACTTGATTGTAAGTTGCGCCAGGCCCCTTCCTCGAACTCCGTCCGCCTCGCCGCCTATCGCCGGCACCGGCTTGGCGCTTTCCCTGCCGGGTGTTGGCGTCCGCACCCCTGTTTTTCCTGGGACCAGCCGAGCTGCCCCCATGGGAAAGACTGCGAGCGTGGCCGCCTACCGCTCCACGTCGGGCCCGAGCCCGTGGCCGGTCATGTACCGCGGAAGAGCTGCACGGGTCGCAGCCCTGGTCGTGGCGCGTGCCGGGTGGCGGAAATGGGGCATGTCTTCGCAACATGCGCCGTTTGCGCCGTTCTCGTCCAGCTTCTCGCAGTACGGATATCCTGCGGAGCAGGCACGTCAGAGTGTGCAGCGGGACTGGTTGGAACCGTCAGGGCAGGCGGTCCATTGGGCTGCGTACGCCGAGGCGGTTGTTGTTGAGGACGTGGGTGTAGATCATGGTGGTTCGCACGTTGGAGTGGCCGAGCAGCTCCTGGATCGTTCGGATGTCATAGCCGTCTTCCAACAGGTGTGTGGCGAAGGAGTGGCGGAAGGTGTGGCACGTCACGTGTTTGGCGACGCCGGACCGCCTGACCGCATCCTTCAGCGAGCGTTGAATGGCCGTCTCATGGAGGTGGTGGCGACGGCGCTGGCCCGTGGCCCGGTCGACGTAGGTCCGCGTCGCCGGGAACACGTACTGCCACGCCAGTTCGCGGCCGGCGT
>JARRLJ010000343.1:0-3542 GCA_037387025.1 Gemmatimonadales bacterium | reverse complement strand
CGACCCCGGGACAATGCCACACAGTCCGGGGATATCGGGGAGTGGTTCGTCCATTCGCGCCACCATCATGTCGCACGTACTGGTGCCGATGATCTTGACCAATGTGCCCGGCTTGATGCCCGCTCCCACCGCACCCATGTGAGCATCGAATGCGCCCACCGCCACCGGCACTCCTGCCGGCAAACCAACCCTCTTCGCCACCTCTCTGCTCAACCCGCCGGCTTTGCGATCTGCAGTGACTGCCCGCGCGGCATAGCGTCGTCTGACTGCGGCCAGGTCTGGATCCAGCGCGGCCAAGAACCGCTCCGATGGGAGTCCACCCCAGTCGTCGTGGTACATCGCCTTGTGCCCGGCAGCGCAGATACCACGTGCTAACGTATGGGGATCGGTATTGCCGGTCACGTAAGCCGGGACGAAGTCGGCCAACTCGACCCAACTGTACGCTGCCCCAAACACCTTCGGCGTGCTGCGCTTGCAGTGTAGGATCTTGGACCAGAACCACTCGCTGGAATATGCGCCGCCGCACTTGGCCAGATAATGGTCGGGGCTGTGGGCTGCTTTCTCGGTGATCTCCGCGGCCTCGGCGTGCCCCGTGTGATCTTTCCACAGCCAGGCCTGAGCCGCGAGTTCGCGGCGAAACTCGGCACGGAGCGCCAACGGCATGCCATCACGATCGACCGGAACCGGTGTCGATCCAGTCGTGTCGATTCCGATTCCAACTACGTTTTCAGCCTTGAATCCGCGCTTCCGCTTTGCGGCTCCCAGCGCACGGCTCACGGAAGAATGGAAACCAGAGATGTAGTCCGCCGGGTTTTGGCGGGCGAGGTTGGGATCCTTCGAGCTGAGTAGAACACCGGCCTTGCCGCTGGGATACTCACTCACGTGGGTGGCCACCTCGGATCCATCGTCCGCGTCGACCACGAGGGCCCTCACGCTGTTGGTCCCGTAGTCGACACCGACTGCGAACCTTCTCGGAGAGCTGGTCACTACCCGACCTCCCTGCCGTAGCGTTCGCGCTACCACCTCGGGTAGCGCCTCGTCCAATGCAAGTGCAGTATGATGTACGTGAATCACTCAAGAAACTAGGGGAGAGATACCGAGTGATCCAGGCCGTGATATTCGACATGGATGGTCTGCTCATCGACAGCGAGCCAATCTGGTTCCGCGCTCGCCGGGACCTGCTGGGACGATTCGGCAAGAGCTGGACCGAATCGGACCAGGAACCACTCATGGGCGTAAGTACGTCTGTCTGGGTCGACTATTTCACCGAGATACTTGAAGGCGCGATGCCCGCCGAAGCGGTGTTGAACAGCGTCATGGAAATGATGGTTGCCGCATACGATGATGGTGACGTGCCGCTCCTTCCTGGAGCAGACGAAGCGCTACGGTACTGCGTGGGCAACTTTAGAGTCGGACTTGCATCCGGCTCCCCCAGAATGCTGATCGATGCCGCGCTCAAGGGTGCCGGGTGGCAGTCATTGTTCGAGCAGACCATCTCGAGCGATGAGTGTGCTAGAGGGAAGCCGTCACCCGACGTCTACCTCGAGATCATGGGTCGGATGGACCTCCATCCGGAAACGACCGCGGTGGTCGAGGATTCAGTGGCTGGGATCCAAGCCGGCAAGGCGGCGAATGCAAAGGTCGTCGCCGTGCCGGGCGGCTTCACCGCGCCGGAAAACGAGGCGGTTCTCCAGGCCGACGTGCGTCTGAAGTCCCTGCACGAACTGCCGGGTGCTTTGAAACAACTGTGATCATGGCCGCACGCTGAACACGTACGTCGTCGTGCTCCGATACTCCTCTCCAGGTCGCAAAATGGTAGAGGGAAACTCGGGCTTGTTGGGCGAGTCGGGAAAGTGCTGGGTCTCGAGACAGAATCCGCTGCGGTGCTGGTACGCATGTCCCCCTTTCCCCGTAATGCTGCCGTCGAGGAAGTTACCCGAGTAGAACTGGATCCCAGGTTCTGTAGTGTATATGTCCATCGAACGCCCCGTTTGGGGATCGTAGACCAGTGCGGCATGTGTAAACGCGGAGTCCGATCGATTCAGTACGAAGTTGTGATCGTATCCGGAACCGTACCTGAGTTGGTCAGCATCCTGATCGATGCTGGCGCCGATCGCCGTCGCCGAGCGGAAGTCGAACGGCGTGCCGGCGACGGGAGCGATTTCTCCTGTCGGGATCAACGTGGAATCTACCGGCGTGAAGTTATCGGCGTTGATCATCAGTTCCTGGCCGAGAATATCACCACTGGCGTGGCCGGCCAGATTGAAGTAGCTGTGCTGTGTCAGATTGACCGGTGTGGGTCGGTCCGTCACTGCATAGTAGTCGAACACGAGTTCGTTGTCCCCGGTGAGCGTGTACGTCACTCGTGCTTCGAGGTTGCCTGGATAACCCTCTTCACCGTCGGGGCTGGAGTATGAGAACACCAGACCCACGCTATCGCCCTGCTCGAACGGCTCCGCTTGCCACGGGACTTTGTCGAATCCGGCGTTGCCGCCATGCAAGTGGTTGGGCCCGTTGTTGGTTGCAAGTGCGTAGTCGTGCTCGTCGAGGCTGAAGCGGCCGCCCGCGATCCTGTTGCCGTAGCGGCCGATGATTGCGCCGAAATACGGGTTCTCTTCCAGATAGCCAGCTAGATCGTCGTAGCCCAGGACGATGTCATCGAACTCTCCGTTTCTATCTGGCACGCGTAGGGACGTGATGATGCCACCGTATGTTATCGCCTTTAGCTCCATGCCATTTGCGTTGGTGAGAGTGTACATCTCCACCGGTGTCCCATCGGGCAGCTGCCCGAACTGGCCGCTCGTTACCGAGGCCATGGTCTCGTCTCTCTGTCGCGTCTCAAGTGATCGATTTCCTTCCGCTCCGCAACCATAATGCGGCAGAGCTAGCGCGACAATGTACGCTAATGGGAGACTGCTGTGACGATGGAATCGAGAGTTCATTACTGGCTCCTGTAGCTTACGTCTGAGAGCTGGTCACGCGCAGCATCTTGTCCAGTAAAGATGTTCTTGCCGACGGCATGTCGTTAGGGGAGAGAATCCGATCAGGCTGTCTGTCACATATCCGATCGCCGTGCGTAGTATCGTGCAGGCAATCATCATGGAGAGGGAGTGCCACCGTGCTTTCCACTGCAACTACGAACCGGGGATTCAGGTACGTAAGGCGTAGCATAAGTCTTCTTCTCTGGTCCCACTTGTTACACGTACCGTTCTTGGATGCGCAGGAACCGTCCGGCCTCCGCGGCGATCCAGCGGCCGTAGCTGACGCCGAGGCGATGGTCGAAGCGATGGGCGGGGCGGCCATCTGGCGCGATCTCGAGAGCGTTCACTTCGTCCACGAGTGGGACATCTACAACCGGCCTGACATTTATCTGGAAAACGAGATTCTGGATCTGACCGGACCGCGCTCCTACGTCACTATGGAGAGTGAGATCTACCACAGAGTCCGCGCATACAGTCCCGAGTACCGCTACTGGAACATCGTAGATGGAGAGTTCTCGTACGCGACCGATCAGGCCTTTGACAATGCTATGGAACGTGCGC
>JARRLJ010000342.1:0-3544 GCA_037387025.1 Gemmatimonadales bacterium | reverse complement strand
AGATATATGTGGTCGAGGCGGACGAATACGACCGATCGTTCCTCGAACTCTATCCCGAGATAGCGGTGGTCAACAACGTGGAAGCCGATCATCTGGAGTGCTATGGGTCTGTAGAGTCGTTGGAGGCCGCGTTTGGTGAGTTCGCTGGGCGTGCAGCCAGGGTACTGGTAGGTGCAGATGATGGAGGAGCCAGTAGGGTGGGTCTCGCTGCCGGCAAGCCGGTGTGGCGCGTCGGGTTGGCGCCGGATTCCGATTTGCGGATCAGCGATGTTGAGCGGCATGAAACTGTCAGTTCGGCACGATTGCGGTTGCCGGAAGGGAAGACGGTGGGATTAGAACTCACAGTCCCGGGATTGCACAACCTGCGAAATGCCGCGATGGCCGTAGGCGTCGTCCATGCACTAGGTGAAGACCCGGTACGGGCTGCGCAGGGGTTGCAGGAGTATTCAGGGGTGGAGCGCCGGTTCGAAGTCTTGGGTACCAAACGTGGAGTGACGGTCGTGGACGACTATGCGCACCACTCTACCGAGGTAGCTGTGACGTTGGCGGCAGCGCGACAACGCTTTCCCAACCGACGCCTGGTCGTGGTGTTCCAGCCGCACCTGTTTACGAGAACCAGGGCCCAGGCGCCAGCGCTGGGGATAGTACTCTCTACCGCGGATCTGGTGGTGGTGACCGACATCTACCCTGCTCGTGAGCAGCCGATTCGGGGCGTCACGGGCAAGCTGGTTGCCAAAGCAGCCACGAGCGCGGGTGCACTGGTGGAGTGGGTGCAAGACGTGGCGGATCTGCCCGCCAGGCTGAGTGAACTGGTGAATGACGGAGACGTGGTCCTGACCCTCGGTGCCGGTGACATCACCACGGTTGGCAACAAGCTACTGACCAAGCTTGCCGGAGCTGCCGCATGAGACGTCCGCTGCTGCTCCTGGGCGGGGGTGTGTTGGGGATGGTGCTCATCATCTTCGGAGCTGTGTCGTTTCTGAGGCACGTCAGCTTTTTCCGGGTTCGGCAGATCGAATTGGTCGGTGTGCGTTATCATTCAGCGGACCAAGTGCTGGCGGGGCTCGCGCTCAAGCCCGATCAGAATTTGTTCGCCTCGGCGAAAGCGATTGAGCGGCGTGCAGCGGCCATGCCGGGCGTGCTCGGTCTCGAAATCGGCCGCAAGCTGCCGGGAACGCTCAAGATTGTCGTGCACGAGCGACCGCCCGTGGCGTTCATGGCGACTGACTCCGGCTTGCTTGTACTCGACCACAACGCGAATCCGATGGGATACGATCCGGCGCAAGTGGGGCTCGACCTCCCCTTCGTGGAACGGCCGGACTCGGGGCTGTTGCAGGCGCTGGCGCTGGTGAGGGACGCCGATTCGGTGCTCTACGGTCAAGTAGAATCCGCCGGGGTGAGGCCGGACGGTACAATACTATTGGAGTTGGGGAGCAAAAAGATAATGTTGGGGGCTGAACCTTCGGCCACCGACGTCAGAACCATCATGGCAGTCCGGCGCTACTTGGCTGACAGCGGCCAGACGTTCGATCAGCTGGATGCTCGATTCAGCAGGCAGGTGGTCGTCCGGAGGGGAGGGGATTGATGCGCGATCGTCTGGTTGCGGGTCTCGATCTGGGTAGTTCGAAGACCTGCGCCATCATCGCGGAAGCGACCGGCGACGCTCGAAAACCCGGTGCGAAGGTCCTTGGAGTGGGGCTTGCCAGGACGACTGGGGTGAAGCGTGGCGTCGTGCGCGACATTGAGGAGACCACGCGTTCCATTTCGCAGGCCATGCGTGATGCGGAGCGAATGGCGGGTGTCGAAGTGCCCGTACTGTACTGCGGTGTTGCTGGCGACCACGTGCAGACCAGGATAAGCACCGGATTGGCATCAGTTGCCACCGAGGACATATCGCGGCCTGACATCGAGCGGGTCAATGACGTGGCCAAGGCTGTGAGCTTGGGTGATGACTATGAGCTGCTGCATTACATCCCGCAGGAGTACAAGGTCGACAGCCAGGGGGGCATCAGCGATCCGGTCGGGATGACCGGTCTGCGGCTTGAAGTCGAGATGTGTCTCGTGGCGGTTCAAAACAAGGCTGCGCAGAACCTCAGGAAGTCGGTAGAACGAGCCGGATACAAAGTTTCGGAGCTAGTGCTTGAGCCCCTTGCGGCCTCGCTCTCCGTGGTGACCGAAGATGAGAAAGAAATGGGATGTGCGCTTGTCGATTTGGGGAGCGGGTCGACCACGGTGGCCATATTTCACGACGGCAAACTGCGTCACTTGTGCACCGTGCCTTTTGCCGGAGTGCATGTGACGAGCGACATCGTCCAGGGACTTGGTGTAACGCAAAGCGACGCCGAGCGACTCAAGGAACGCTTTGGAGTGGCCTACTCGCCCCTGGTGGATCCGGACGAAACGATCGAGATCCCCGGCACGCCGGGTCAGGGGCCACGCCACATCAAGCGCGAGCTGCTTGCACACATCATTCACCAACGTCTCGACGAGGTGCTTGGACTCGTGCTGGATAGAATCAGCGAGGCAGGCTTCGGGGGCCGGCTGGCTGCCGGTGCCATACTTGTCGGAGGCGGAGCGCAGGTGGCGGGGATCGTAGAACTCACTCGCGATGTCTTCGCCATGCCTGTGAGAAAAGGTGAGCCGGGGTTGGGAATTTCCGGGTTGGTTGATAGCGTGCAGGCACCGCGATACGCGGTGCCTGTTGGCCTCGCACTGTACGGCACCCGTCGTATGGTCGGCGGATATGAGGCTGGTGCGGCGGTTGACAAGTTCTTCGGACCCGTCAAGCGCTGGTTACAGGATTTCTTCTAAACAAGGGCTGAAGAGGATCCAAATGGTCTTCGAACTCGAGGAAACGGTAGCACAAAACGCTCGCATGAAGGTCGTCGGAATCGGCGGCGGCGGCGGCAATGCAATCAATCGCATGATCGATGAACATCTGATGGGGGTTGAGTTCATCTCGGTCAATACCGATTCGCAAGCGCTGCTACAGAATAAGGCGGACGTGAAGATACAAATTGGCAAGAAGCTGACGCGGGGCCTCGGTGCCGGGGCGCGTCCCGAAATAGGCCGTCAGGCCATCGAGGAGAACCGGGACGATGTCCTCCACTTTCTGGAAGGTGCCGATCTTGTGTTCATCACCTGCGGGATGGGTGGTGGAACGGGGACCGGGGCGTCACCGATAGTAGCTCAGCTGGCCCGGGATGTAGGAGCATTGACAGTTGGCATCATCACAAAGCCGTTTCTGTTCGAGGGTAGGAAGCGCATGCGGCAGGCCGAGATCGGAATCTCAGAGATGGGCAAGCATGTAGACACCATGATCGTCGTGCCGAACGAGAGGCTGCTGGCGGTGGTCGGGAAGAATGTGCCGTTCCAGGAAGCTCTGAAGAAAGCGGACGAGGTGCTGCTGCATGCGACTCACGGAATCTCTACGCTCATAAGCGTAACTGGTTTGGTGAACGTTGACTTCGCAGACGTGCGCACAGGGATGCAGAATGGAGGCTCAGCGCACATGGGGATGGGCGCGGCGCTGAGCGATGATCGC
>JARRLJ010000341.1:0-3545 GCA_037387025.1 Gemmatimonadales bacterium | reverse complement strand
TGACGGGCTTCCGTCGAATGGTGACACCGATCGGCACCACCAGCGGATACTGCCTCAGGTTGATGACTTGCCCCTCCGTATCGAGGCACACGCCTTCTGGTCGAATCGCGGTTGGCCATTTCAAAGTGGAGTGTTTGCTTCTCGCCTTGGCAGCAATGCCACCAGATGCCACGAGGTGGCAGGCATCGAGGTTGGCGGGAACAACGGCTTCGAACTGATCGGGCGCGTAGCGATGCCCATACGCCACGACGATACGATCACCGGGATAGAGCTGTGACCGGCGCCCGCCGCGAAGCTGAAGCCTCGTGTGCTGGGCTAGCTCATGAACAGTCGCCAGCAGCAGGTCGCCAGGTTGAGGTTTGTAGTTCAGACGGAGATCCACGGACGAAACCGCGTCGACGGGCACGTTGCGAGTCACAAAACTCCATTTCGCCTCTCGTGGTAATCCTTCCACTTCGAACGAGGTAGACGCGTGGTTGTCGTACCGCCGAAGGTCAACCTTCTGTTCGTGTAATCTGGCGCTCACAGGGGCCATGTCCTTCGTTGACCGGTTCACTTGGCGACCGGATTCGCCAAAAAACGCTTCGCTGACAGCTCGGTCGAAAGCAGTGTCGGATGAGTCACAGCTGCGCTCTCCTGTACACGTCACGTCACGGCAAAAGGTTCCATCCGAATTGCTTCCAGATGTGAGTGAGTTCACACATAGCGTCGGCCCGCCGGATAACCAGTGCGAATCCCAAAGTGCTAGTGGAATGGCAATACCGTAGGGATTTGCTAGCCTCGTCAGGTCTGGGCCACGGCGGCCGGAGACGCTGGCTTTGAAAGGGCTTGTTCACCAAACAGATCGTAATCCTGAGCGAGCCGTGGCTGGCGTCAACTATTTCTTTCGTTGGCGACAATTAGAATTTTCGGTGTTGCCCTCTGAGTTCTGTTGATTCTTCTCTTGCTGCTTGTTCCTCGTTGCGCTTCGTAGCGTCGATGAGCGCCGATTGATCTTTGATCAATCAATCGGCGCGTCCTCTGCTCCTCGTGACCCGTTTCTTGGCGGTCTCGGCTCGATAGCTCGTGATGTTGAGCTCGAGGATCACTGCGTGGTGAACCACCCGATCGATGGCGGCCGCGGTGGTCATCGGATCCTTGAAGATCTGATCCCACTTGGAGAACACCAGGTTGGAGGTGATCATGACGCTCTTGCGTTCATAGCGCTCGGCCAGGAGGGTAAACAGCACCTCCATCTCCGCGCGTTCCTGCTGCACATAACCGATGTCGTCGAGGCACAGGCAGTCGATCCGATCCAGGCGGCGCAGCTCGCGTGACAGCCGCAGGTCCCGTTTCGCTTCCAGCAGCCGCTCCACCAGCGCTTGGACCGAGGTGAAGACCACCGAGTGGCCCTGACGCACCAACTCGTGGCCGATGGCGGCCATGGTGTGGGTCTTACCGACACCCGGGTTGCCGAAGATGCAGACGTTGGTCGCCCCTTCTAAGAACTCGCCCTCGCACAGCCGCTGGATCTGGCCCCGCACCGCGGTGGGCAGTCGCTTGAGCTCCAGGGTCGACAGTGTCTTGTCGCGCGGCAGCTTCGAGGCCTTCAGCAGCCGCGTGATCCGGCGATCGGTACGGTCAGCGGCTTCCAGCGCGGCCAGCTCCTCGAGGTAACGGACATAGGACCAGGCTTCATCCTGAGCACGCCTCGCCAGTTCCTGGTAGTAACCCAGAAACGACGGCAGATGGAACGCCTTCAAGCGCAGATCCAAGGTGCCCGTGCTCATGACCGCACCTCCTGATCCGTCAGTAGGGCGTCGTACTCACCGAGATCCGGGACCGTCAGCTCGATCTGCGGACACGTGAGCACCTCCGGCGCCACCGCCGCCCTGATCGTGTCATAGTCCGGCAGCTGACCAGCTGCGAGCCGCTCACTAAGCGCTTGCTCGACCTCGGACTCCATCGTCGTTGCGGCCAGACGCAGCAGGCGCAGATACTCGAGATCTGCCCCGCGGGGCCTGTTCTCCGTCAGCGCGTCGTAAGCACGGCGGAACGTGAGCGAGGGAAACAGCGCTTCACGGTACACATAACGGCTGAAGGCGCCCGGCTTCTTGACCAGTGAGTGGATCAGATGCCGATAATCGATGTGGTTCGGCTCATCGCCGCGCAGACGTTGATACACCCCCACTTGGTCGCCGCCGTGCCAGAGCTCGATGTAAGCCGCATAGATCCGCACCTTCAACCGCTCACCGATCAACCGTGACGGCACCGAGTAGGACTTCCCCACGACCCGAACCGTACTCCAGCGGGTGACGGTGGCGAACGTCTCCCGACACGCCGGCAGCGGACGGGCCGGCAAGGGCCGCATGACGGCCAGTTCCTCCGCGAGGCGCTCCGAGCGTGGTCCATTACGGTCCCGAGCCACCTTGTGCAGGAAGGTCTCGTAATGCTCGAAGCTTGAGAAGTCCCGTGAGCCGCGCAACCGCAGTCGCTGGTCCACAGCCCGCTTGAAGTGATGATGGGACGACTCCACATCGCCGTTCTCGTGCGCATTACCGGGCGTGTTCTTCGAGCCCACCATCGAGTAGTGGTTCAGCACCTCCAGATAACGCTCATTGAAGGCGCGCCCGCGCTGCTGCTTCAGGTTATGCGTCGCCGCCGACAGGTTGTCCGTGCGGTGCTCCTGGGGCACTGCGCCCAGCTCCCAGAGGCTGACCTGGAGCCCTTCGACCAGGGCCTCGAAGGTCTCCGAGTAGGCGATCGTCACCCACTCCCAGTTCGAGTAGGCCAGCACGAAGTGGTAGCACAGATGCGCAAACGGCTCGCCGGCGATCGTCACATACAGCCCGGTCATGTCGGTGAAGTCCGATTGGCATTGCTCACCCGGTTCCCGGACCTGCGGGAAGAACACTTCCTTGGCCGGCCCATGCAGCGCCCGCCAGCGGTGAAACCGGCGCTGCAGCGTCCGCAGCTGCCCCGGCTTGAAGCGCCCAGGGTAACGACGCTCCAACTCATCGAACACCGTCTTCGCCTCCAAGCCGCCATCGATCTGGAGCATCCGCTCGATCTCCGGCCAGACCTCGGCAAACGGGTCCTCCCGCGTCCGCCACGTCCGTGGCGAGCGCAGCTCACTCGGGAGCTTCTTCAAGTTCCGGTATTTACGGGCCGTCGGCTCGCTCATCCCCGCCTTCGCGGCCGCCGTCGCCAGCCGCTTGCCTTCCTTCAATAACGACATCAGTAGCCTCACCTGCTGATCTGTGGTCATCGGCTCCCTCGTTTTGGCAAGGGAGCTTACCTATCGATCTCAGAGGCTCGACCCGAAAGTTTTAGTTGTCGTCACCCGAAAGTTCTGATTGTCGCTGACCACAGCGCATGAGCAGCGGTCGAGATGCAGTAGCAGGCGGGGTCCCAGGCTAAGCCGTGTGGGGGGCGCTGGTGGCGATCGATGGGAGCAAGTTCAAGGTGGCGAACAACCGCGACAAGAACTTCACGAAGGCTAAGCTGAAGCGGCGCCTGGCGGCGGTTGAGGAGAGCATCGAACGCTATCTGATCGAGCTGGATGC
>JARRLJ010000340.1:0-3561 GCA_037387025.1 Gemmatimonadales bacterium | reverse complement strand
ATCCCCAACGCCGGTGAGCTGCTCGGAGCTTTCGACTCGGTCGTGCTGAGTTCGCGTACCGAAGGCCTGCCGATTAGTGTCCTCGAGACAATGAGTGCCGGCGTTCCCCTGGTGGCGACTCGAGTGGGTGATATCCCAGCCGTGACATCCGATGGAAAGTATGCAGCCCTCGTCGACCCCGATGATCCTAGCGCGTTGGCGGCCGCTATTGACCGAAGCTTGACCGACCGGGATCGTGCCATGGAACTGGCCCGCGAGGCATCAGAGTGGGTGAAGATACAGTTTGGGATGGATGCTTGGCTCGACCGGATTTCCGCAACCTACGAGTCGGCGATGCAGCGCCGCGCGGAACGTTAGCCGACCGCTAGAACTGTGAATCGGTCATGATTCGTACGAGTTGGTCGAGGCACGTGTCAACATCATCGTAACTCCTCTCGAACAACTCGCGTTTTCCGTCGAAAGGATCGACGACAGAACGGTGGTCCCCTGCGGTCGGCCGCAAGTCCCCCAGCACCAGCACCGGTGTGCCGCGCCGGTTGGACAGGCGCATTACGGCGCGCCGTTGCCAGGGTTCCATCACGACGATCAAGTCGGTGGAATCTATCATTCTCGGGTTGAGCAGTTTGGATCGGTGATCGGAGAGATCGACTCCGCGTTCGCTTGCTACTTCGGCCGCGTACGGGGGCGAGGTTCGATTGGGCCCGATGAATCCGGCAGAATCCACACGCATGAGATTGGACCAGCTCGAAGGTAGTTCCCGCACGATGGCCTGGGCGGCGTAGGGGCTGCGACAGATGTTGCCGAGGCACACGAACAGCAGAGACTGTGGCGTCCCGACTCGCTTGGCCAGTCGGCGTGCCATGCGATGCCTCACTGGATACAGCAACCGGTGAATGGTCCGTTTCAGCAACCTCCACGGTGGCCGCGCCATCGACCGTAGAAAATCTGCCACCCTCTCACTTCCACGCCAGTTCAAACTCACGATCCCTCCTCCTGGGTGCTCGAAGCATGCTGCAATATCACGTAATCGAAGCTGGGAGTACACGGAGCTCTAAGGAAGGGACCAAGAAAAAGCGCCAACTCTAGGAGCTGGCGCATCAAGTATTCCTGTGAACACACGCGCTGCTTACAATGCGCCCTTCCTCAGCATCATGACCGGCACCGTCTTCGCCATGATCCTCCGGTCCTCCGCCGCCGAGCGGCGGTCTAGGTACTGCAGATCCAGAGCCACCTTGCGACGAACGTCCTCTTCACTCATGTCGTAGTGGTGATTGACCTGCGCCCATCCGGTGATTCCTGGCAGTACTCGCTGGCGATATCCGTATCCCTGGATTCGGTCGTTCAGCTGGGCGAAGATCTCCGGCTGTTCCGGCCTCGGACCGACGAGATTCATGTCCCCTCGAAGAACATTGATTAGCTGTGGCAGCTCGTCCAGACGGTACTTTCGGAGGACCCGTCCCACCCGTGTGATGCGTGGGTCGTCCGGGCTGGCCCAGACTTGGGCCTCCGCGCGGCACGCAGACGCCTTCATCGTCCGGAACTTGTAAATCGTGAATGGCATCCCGCCCTGGTTGCGCCAGCGGCGGCTACTCAAGCGGCTGCGCGAACGGGCCCTGCGGTCCCTGCCGCTCCTTCTGTCCACACCCACGCGCGTCTGGGCATAGATGATAGGCCCGCGGGAGGAGCAAGAGTATGAGAGCGATGACAATCATCAGCGGCGCAGCCAGGGCTACACCAATCAGGGCTACCGCTACGTTTACGGCCCGGCGCATTGCCTCACCGGGCCGCCCAAGGTCCGCTGCGGGCCGCGGTTCTTCGTTACCGGGCTTCTTGCCGAATCTGACTGACCTCACTCGACTCCGATCGTTGGGCGTAATGCTGCTTGGCGATCGCGCGGTTACGCGCGATACGCGCCTGGACGCCGGAGCGATTTGCAAGGCGCGTGCGCGCCGCCTTGCTCAACCCGTCGAGTTCAAGTTGTTGTTAATCAAGGAGTTATGGCGTTGTTGCTTGGCTGAATCAGGCGGGATTCTGTGGTGGCTGAACAGCTATTGTGGGTGGATCGCGACAGTTAACGAGCCAACTCGTCGCCGCCGATCATGAGTGTTCGGGTACGCGAAGCTCCAGAGTGAAGTAGAATCTGGTGCCCCACCCCGGGCGGGTTTCCACTTTCAGCTCCGAGCCCATGGCCGTCACCAGACGGCGCGAAAGCGCGAGTCCGAGCCCAGTTCCCGAGAAGTCGTAACCGCGACCGTCACCTGACCGGCGGAATGGTTGGTACAGAGTCTCCAATGTTTTTGCGTTGATTCCCGGTCCCGTGTCGCGCACGGAAAACTCCATTTCAGTGAGGCTGCTCTCCTTTGCCACGATCTCGACGAATCCTTCCTCGGTGAACTTGAGACCGTTGGTTGTGAGGTTGAGCAGCACCCTAGAAAGTGCGTGTGGGTGACCCAACCGATGATCGCTCACCGGTCGCAGCAGTCTTATGATCAAGCCCTTCTCTTCCGCCATGGGACGCACGATGTCGTGCACCGATTCGAGTATGTCCGAAACGGAGAAGGGAGACGGCTCGTCGTCCGACAATCGGCTCCCACCGCGGGCTAGCTCGATGACATTGCTGGTAACGGTTGAAAGACCCAGGGCGGCACTGTAGATCAGCCCGAGTTGTCTGTGCTGCAATTCGTTGACGTCACCGCTCTGGCCGCGTTGTAGGGTTTCTGCTAGGAAGAGGATCGACGTGAGAGGGGACCTCAGATCGTGGGCTACCTGAACCACGAGATCGAGTCCGTCGGAGCCTAGCCAGCGGTCACCCGTCTCGCGATCGGAGTCCTCGTTGGCAGCCGTCAGCAATCGTTCCAGCACCACCAGCGTCCGCAGGATCTCCTCGGTCTCCTTCTCCCCGCCTCCCGGCGTCCACTGGCTCAGCACGTCGCGCCGCATCGAATGCAGCAGCATACGGCATTGTGGAGTTCTCAGACTGGGATGTGTCGATGAGCCAGGAGAATCGGTGCCCGCCTCAGCGAGTATGAACTCGATGAGTTCGGTGACATCAGCTGTGTCAGGAGATCCGACGACGCTCGCCCGGAGTACGCGGTCAGCTGCCAACCTCAAGTGCGTCAGACTGCTATGCTCCGCGATCATGCCCCCCTTGTCCGTCGGCATCAGCAGCTCCGCGCCTTTCTCACACGTTATGGTCTTTGGCCGCATCGGCCCGAGGGGAACCGGCGGCCAGGAGCCAACGGGCGCTACGAGCCGTCGATCATGATCGTCTCACGCTGGAGACCGTGCTTCTCCATCAGCCGGTACAGGGTGGTTCTATCCACGCCCGCCAACCGGGCCGCTTTGGACATATTCCCCGCGGCTCGGTTGACCAATGCCGTGAGGTAGGTGCGCTCGAAATCAGCGAGCACCCTGTCGCGGGCCTGATGATATGGTTCTTCGACCGTACCAGCGCCCAACGATACTAGGCCGCCGTCCTCTCTTCTGTGACCGTCGCCACCAATGAAGGGTATGTCGCCAGGCTGGATCTGACCGCCAGGTTCTGCAAGCACCACTAGGTGC
>JARRLJ010000339.1:0-4236 GCA_037387025.1 Gemmatimonadales bacterium | reverse complement strand
GTCTCCTCTGCCATGGCCCCGTTGCCACTTCAGCATTTTGTTCGATCGCAAACCGCTCGCGCAGCGTCACTGCCGCTCTCGCGCTCGCTCTCATACGGCGGAGCTCGCGCAAGAACAGATCGGGCACGAAGGATTTCGCCACCACCCCGTCGTATCTATTGCGGTCCACCTCGGGCATCCTTGGTCGATCGGTCAACAGGTAAACAGCCGGACGCGGCGGCGGCATCGCCCGGATTGCCTCGGCGAGCATTCTCGCGTCGCGCAACACCTGACCGTCCGTTACACACACGATGTCGGTGTGGTACCCGCGGACCCAGTCCAAACCCTCTGCGCAGCTACTCAGCTCCGCCACTACGAAGTGTCGCTCCAGCACCGGTCTGGCACGGCCACGGAACTGAGGATTCTTATCGACTAGTAGTAGCGTCTCCCGCTCGGCGCCGAGCACGAAGCAGGCTCCCTCTTGCTGCACGGCACCGATGTTGAGGGACTGAATCACGGTTTCGACGCGCTGCTTGGCGTCACGCCATTGTAGCGGCTTCGAGATGTAGTCGAGTATCCCCAGGCTCATGAGCCGCAGTATTGTCGGTGCGTGCGTCACGGATGACACGGAGACCACGGGGAGATTTGCGTATAGCGGGTTGCACCGCGCCGCCTCGAGCATCGCAGTGCGATCACGTCACAAGACAGCAGTCGCGTCAGGATCTGCTGGAACAGAATCCGCATTGTTCGATCGTCATCGACCACCAGGACTTTCACTCGTACTCTCCCGCTCCTACTGGACCGGCTGTGGCGCGTTTGAGGGCGCAGACGTGCGTTCGTGGAACATCAGCTATTTCGGAAGTGGGGCGTTGGACGGCGCTAAGATTGTATTCTCATTTCTGCCGTGCCAGTGGACAGAATGCGACAATGGGGGGACGGTTTGCGACGGGGAGGTGCGTGAGCGGGCGTGTTGATACTGCCCCGCGCGTGACTATTCCGCCGGCCCCGCGCCCTCAGCCAGGAACTCCAGGGTTTGACGCCGCTCGACGGCAGCGGCCAACGCGTCCATGACGTTTGGGTCCAGCACCTGGCCGGTGATCTCGCGCATGCGCGTCACTGCATCGTCGGGAGACTTGCTTTCCATGTACGGCCGGTTGGTCGTAAGCGCATCGTACACCTCGGCCGCACCGATGATGCGCGCGCCCAGGGGGATCTCCTCCCCGGACAAGCCGTCCGGGTACCCGCCACCGTCCCACCGCTCGTGATGGCTCTTGACGAAGCTCACCATCGGAGCCAGGTGCGTCAGCGGGGCGAGGATTTGTGCACCGATGGTGACGTGCTGTTTCACGTGCTCGAACTCTTCGTCCGTCAGCGGGCCTTGCTTGTCCAGTACGGCTTCGCGGATCCCGATCATGCCGAGATCGTGTAACCGGCCGCCGACGCGAACCTGCTCGATCTCCTCGTCCGGCAAGTTCAGTTGGCTGGCGATGGTGGCCGCGAATGCAGCAACGCGCGCCGAGTGGCCGCCCAGGTACGCGTTCTTGGCTTCCAGCGCGTTCACCAACGCCTCCAGTGTAGCCACGGTGAGCTCGGCCTCGCGCTGGGGCGCACGCTCCATCTCCTGTGTGCGGAGGGTGACTTCCTCCTTGAGCCAGGTGGCGATGCCGCGTTCCTGGAGCATGGTGTCGCGCCGCCTGAGCGCCCGCGTGATGGCCCGCTCCAGAGTCGTGAGCTCGAGCGGCTTGCTGAGGTAGTCGAGCGCTCCCCGTTGCATGCAGAGAGCCGCGCTCATCGCGTCGTCCACTGCTGTCAGCATGACGATTGCCAAGTCCGGGTCGATCTCCAGGGCCCGAGGGACAACATCTATGCCGCTCAGCCCCGGCATGCGGATGTCGAGTAGCATCAGGCTCACGTGGTCGCGCTCGAGTTGCTGCAGTGCCTCGTCGCCGGAGGCGGCAAGGGTGACTTTGTAGCCCTGATTGCCAAGGAACCCCCCCAGGGCCTTGCGCAGGGCTGCCTCGTCATCCACCACGAGAATGTTTACCCGTGCTTCGTTCACCTGTGGCTCTATCAAGGAACCTCCAGTTCGATCAACCGGCTGCTTTCAAGTCATCTTTCTCCGAATTCTCGCGGACTCCTCCACACCTTTGCGTGAATGCCAGCAGCACGGCATCCAAGCCATAGTTGCTGGGCCCTCGCTCCGGCAGCAACCGGTGCCGCATGCGGTACAGTGTCTTCTTTCGTATTCCCATGCGCCGGGTCGCCGCTCGCCACGTCAGTCGCTCGCACTCCACCACGAACGCCACGTGGAGCAGGATTAACCAGTCGAGCAGCTCCTTCGGCCTGGGTAGCCCCGACTCCCGACACAGCCGCTCCAGGGTGCGCTTACGTGTTCCAGCCCGCAGCGCCATCACTTCCACCAGTAGCCTGCCGTCGTTCTGCTCCCCCGATAGTGAATGGAGGATCTCGTCTACGAATGTTGCCAACAGCTCCGGCAGCTGAGGGAGCGCACTTCGTACCAATAGCGCCAGGCGGTTGCCCGGGATCATGTTCAGCATCCTGCGCACGTCAGCACGAAGCGACTGCATGTCGTGCGAATTGTCGTGTCTCAGGCGCAGGCATACCGCCGGTTGCGCAAGGTGCATCTCCAGATGGCGGGCGATATGCTGAGACGCCTGCGGGTACAACAGCACCGGCCCGTTCTTCACGCACTCGCGAAACGCCACAATCACCGTCGACGCCGCCCCATCGCGCGGTTCCAGGTCGTACACGAGGGCGGCTGACCCGACGACGGCGGCTGTCTGGTTGATAACGTCCTCCCGTCTCACAGGCTCGACCACCGCGCCCTCGGCTTCCAGTGCGAGCCTCACGCGTTTCAGTGCCTCACTGTCTCTGACGCAGCACGCTACGGATGGGGGCCGATACGGTCTCATAGTCTCCCAATACGGATTCTCGGGCATTCAGGTGCCGGGCGGTATTGCACTTACCAATGCAGATGCAGCGAGTTGGCTGAGTGTTGCAGGGCCTCATGATGTCAGAGACCGAATTGACGCAAAACGTCCCCCTTGTGACGCTTTTTGGGTCTTGTTGTGACGGTTAGTGGGGGTACGTTTGGCCGGATTTGACACCTCACGGAATTTCTCGACCCTACAGATGAGCGAGAGGCAATGACGAAACGGAAGCGCAAACTGGCTCGAACCCTCCTAGCGGCAGCCTTTCTGCTGCCTATTCCGGTTACGTTCAGCGGCCCGGCCGAGAACCAGTCGTTGCTGCCCCAAGTAGAGCTCAATGACGCGTGCGGACAGAGCGCGTGCTGTGAACGCGAGCCGGGTTCGGTGTGTGTCATCGATTGGACGCCCAACTTCCAGAAGTACACTAAGCCGGATTGTTGACAGGCGCTTGGACCCAGGGTGCGCTAAGGCAGGATCGGATAGGCTCCAATGCTGATGCCAACCATCTGCCAAAGCGTTTCTTGGTTGTCGTACTGACAGGCGCAGTGATGCTCCACCCAGCCGGATGCAATGACGACGTGCAACGACTCCGCAACGGCCCGGCAGAGCTCGATCACGGCACGGTGTCACAGGCCGATCTGATTGGGACCACCCTCTGCGACGACTCGGCTCTCGGCATACCTGTTGATCTAGCTGCCGTGGCCCAGTACGTGGTGGTCATTGATATCGCGTCAGATTCGGTAGTTCACTTCATAGAACGATCAACGGGGACCCATAGAGGTCAGTTCGGGAGGAGGGGTGAAGGCCCAGGTGAGGTGAAGGCCGTTTGGTCTCTGGATCATCGCGGCGAGCAGCACGGCGCGTTTTGGGTTTACGACATCGGTCTGCGGCGGCTCACCGAGGTAGATATCCGCCGGTCTCTGGCAACGGGGCACCTGGTCTACTCGCGGCTGATCGGGCTCACAGGAAGTGGAATTCCGACTGGTCCGCTGTGGCTGGATTCGGCGATTGTGAGTCTCGGTTTCTTCACGCGGGGCCGGATTATGAGCTTCAGCCAGCAGGGCCAGTCTGATTCCACCATAGGGCCCGTTCCGCTTGGGGGAGATGACCTGCCACCATCGGTAATCCAGCACGTGTATCAAGGCACTCTGGTTCGACGTCCCGATGGGCAGAAGTTGGCGGCCGTCACGAGGCACGCGAGCCAGATCGAGATCTATGACATGAGCGGTGTTCGGACCGTCACCAATGGCCCGCTAACCGTCGAACCGCATTACACCGTTCGTATGGGTTCGACAGCGCCATCCAT
>JARRLJ010000338.1:0-3894 GCA_037387025.1 Gemmatimonadales bacterium | reverse complement strand
GGCCCGCTCGACGCTCGCTTCGCACATGCGACGGTGTGTTCGCTCGTCGGCCAGGATCTCTATCGCTCGGGCGGCCATCGCGTCCAGATCTTCGACCTGCTCCAGCGCACCTGTCTTCCCATCGACAACAACTTCAACCAAAACTCCCACCCGGCTGCCAATGACTGGCACCCCGCAAGCCATCGCCTCAAGTGCGCTCAGCCCGACAGATTCCGATCTGCTCGGCAGCAAATAGAGATCACCCATATGTAGCAACTCGGCCACCGCATCGACCTGTCCCGGAGGTGCCAGTGCCGCGCATCCCGCCGGTTTCTGATCGACCGGAAAGTACTCGTCTGGATTGACGAAATTTGGAATTACTTCGATTCGACAACCCGCACATCCGAACGCCTGGTACGTCGCCTCCCGCAGATACTCCGATACAGCAGTCACTGCGTCGGATCGCTCGATCGCGAATCTCGTGACCGTAAAGAAGGAGCTTCGCAACCCAACCAGCGTAATGTCCGTTCCGTGGAGCGTGGTCACGACCTTGATATCGTGATCGTCCTCCAGCATCTGTTTGGCCAAAAAGGCCGCGGGCGCATGCGGGATTGCGTAATGCACGTGCAGTATGTCTAGCTGTTCGCGCAGCGCGACTTCATGCTGCTTGACTGCCAGGGCCAGTGAGTAAGGAAAGTACTCCAGTAGTGGGTAGGTACCTGATATGTCAACTTCGTGGAAAACGACGTTCTGTACGAGACCGCGCAGGCGAAACGGAGATGCGTAAGAGATTATGTGAACGTCGTGCCCTCTACGACCAAGTTCCAGCGCCAGCTCAGTCGCTACGGCGCCGGAGCCGCCATAGGTAGGATAACAGGTAAGGCCTATCCGCATCAACGCCCTCGCTCGTTCCAATTGTCCAATATGGACCGTGCAACTTCCCTTGGGTGCTTGGTTGCGTCAAGCGACAATACGGTGTCACTTCCCAGTTGATGGCGGAACCACGTCTCCTGTCTCTTGGCGTACCGCCGTGTACTCTTAACGATCGTGTCCAGCAGCTCCGAGCGCTGCAGCTCACCCTGCAGGTACTTCATGATCTCGCGGTATCCGACTGCGTCCAGCCCCGGTGCGCCGGCTGCGACTCCTTTGTCTAACACACCCTCAACCTCGTCCACCCAACCCGCTGCGAGCATTGCCCGGGTACGTTCCTCGATGCGGCGGTAAAGCACCGGGCGCGGCGCCGTGAGGAACACATACCACGGACGCATGACTCCTTCCGCCCTGGCCTCTCGCTGCCACCAGGAAAGTGGCCTCCCGGTCAGCAGCGCCACCTCAATAACACGGGCCGCTCTTTGTCGGCCACCTCCGGCGTAACCTGGATCCAACCGCACAGCCCATCGCCCCAGTCCGTCACGCATCTTGGCCCAATCACGAAGTTGATCCCGACGACCCGGGTCTATGGGAGGCTCTTTGAAAAGCCCGTCAGCAAGGGCTCGCACGTAGAAACCTGTGCCCCCGACGACGATTGGCTGATCTTCGTTAGGCAGTTCCGTAAGCCAAGCCGCAGCATCAGCGGCGAACCTCCCTGCGCTGTACCGTTGCCCCGGCTCCACTATGTCGATACCGAGGTGTGTTACGATACTCTGCTGTTCCCTCGTAGGCTTCGCGGTCCCGATGTCCAGCCCACGATAGATCTGCCGCGAGTCCGCTGAGATGACTGTTACGCCCAGTTCTTCGCACAGTGCCATCACGACCGCCGTCTTTCCCACGGCGGTTGGCCCAACCAACACCGGAACGAGTGGCCTAGGATCGGCCAAACTTACGCTCCAACTCCCCTCTTGGGAGTCGCACGATGGTCGGCCGCCCGTGTACGTCGTGCGGCGGTAAGTCACAGGCAAGCAGGTAGTTCATCAGAGTTCGCATCTCTCCCTGCTCCAGTTCCTGACCTGCCTTGACTGCGGCTCGGCAAGCGTAGGTTGCAGCAAACCGTTCCAGTCGGTTGAGACTTGGCAGCCTACCGCGAGCAAGGTCTGCAATCAGGTCTTCGAAGCACCTGCGTGCGTCGAACCTGGGGTGAGGGTTTGGAACTGCGTGCACCACCACCGAGTTGCCTCCGAAATGATCTACCTCGAAGCCTACAGTAGAGAGCAGCTCCTTCTGAGTGTCGACGACCTCCAGTTCCTCGGCTTCCAAATCGATTGTCAACGGAAGCAACAATCGCTGGCTTGCTGATCCCTCTCCCTTCATTTCGGCCATGGTCCGCTCGTAGAGCACCCGTTCGTGAGCAGAGTGCTGGTCGACGATCGTGATACCGTCAGTGCTCTCGAAGACTATGTATGTATTGAACACTTGGAGGAACTCGTGACCCTCGACTCGTGATTCCGAGGTTATCGGGAGTTCGAGTCCCGGTAGCTCGGTCGATGTCTGCCGGCTCGGGAATCCCTGATCCGCCGTGGCCGCCTGCAAATAGCCAAACCGCTGTTCGCCTGGGGAAATCGCACCTGGGATCCCGACTTCCGCTGCGGCATCCATCGGCCTGAGCGCCTGTCGAACCGCCTCTTCAACTGCCCGTTCGACGAGCATCCGGTCGCGAAACCGAACCTCCAGTTTCGCGGGATGCACGTTGACGTCAACTCGATCGCCCGAGATGCCGAGCGACAGAAACATGGTGGGCCTAACGTTCGCGGGGATCGTCGCCCGGTACCCATTCTCCGCAGCACGTATCAGGAACGGGTCTCTGAACGGTCTGCCGTTTACAAACAGGAACGCCTTGCGCCCGGTGGCCCTGGCTTCCGCCGGGCGCTGCACGAATCCCCGCACAGAGATGGGCCCGGTATTGAGTTCCACTGGGAGCAACCCTTCAGCCACCGTTCGTCCAAACAGCGACGCTATGCGGTCAGCAACGCCGGATACGCGCGGCGCATCCAACAGTACGCGTCCATCGCTAGTCAGCTTGAATGAGACGTCCAGCCGGGCTAGAGCGAGTACGGTCAGGGACTGGACGGCGGCCCGGGACTCAGCCCGTTGCGAGCGCAAGAACTTTCGGCGGGCCGGAGTGTTGTAGAAGAGCCGCTTCACAGTGACTGAGGTTCCTGGACTGCGGCCAACCGCTTCCACGGATTCCAGCTTGCCACCTCTTGCGACGACCCTTGTGCCCTCACCGCTCGTTTGTCCGGGTGCCGTTGCCGTCTCGAGTTCGAACACCGAAACCGACGCTATTGCTGGAAGTGCCTCCCCCCGGAAGCCGTATGTAGCCACCCCCACGAGGTCGGCGGTCACCGCGATCTTGCTTGTGGCATGACGGTTCAGGGCGAGTTCTGCGTCGTCCCGCTCCATCCCGACGCCGTCGTCGGATACCCTCACCATTGTTCGCCCACCGTCCTCGATTTCCACTTGGACGCTGGAGGCCCCAGCATCCAATGCGTTCTCGACCAATTCCTTGATGACGGACGCGGGACGTTCGACCACTTCGCCAGCAGCTATCTGATCTGCTACGGCGCTGGGGAGAACTCTAATCGTACCCATCAGAGCGGTGCTATCTCACCGAGCTTCAGCCAACCAAGATCGCCGCGGCGCTCTACGAGGACCCACCCTGGTCGGTTGTTCCGCACGGTCACCGTGCTACCACTAAGCAGTTCCCGCACGACCGGAGCAGGACCGAACGGGGCTGCGCGAAGTGGTGCGTCATCCTGTGTCACTAGGGCAATCGTCCGAGCATAGACTCTGGATACGTACTCGCCATATCCCAGGGTGATGAGCGCAGCGAGGAGGATTGGAACCACTATTCGCTTTCGTTTGCGCAGTCCAGCCAGAATCCAGCCCAGCGCCCATAGGATGCCAGCGGCAAGAAACGCTTCAGTCGTTGTAAGGGGCGATACCCACGGTAAGTCTCCCGAGATCTGGCCGGCCTTCAAC
>JARRLJ010000337.1:0-3622 GCA_037387025.1 Gemmatimonadales bacterium | reverse complement strand
GGTCTTGGCCGATCTCGACCTAGTGAACGCGCCGGTCGAGTTCGTTGAGGTCTATCCGGAACGCTTGCCCGACTTGTTTGCCGGTGAGGAACTCGTCGTGTTCGGTCGCTATCAGCTCAGACGCGGTGATCGCACCGGTGACGTGGTCGTTTCCGGCCGGCGCAACAACCGAGAGGAGCGCTTTAGCGCGCGCATCCGGTTCCCAGAAGAGGTTGCAGCCAACGACTTCATTCCCCGGCTTTGGGCATCGCGCAAGATCGGATACCTGTCCCGTTCGGTCCGGCTGAACGGGGCCAACGAAGAGTTGATCGAGGAGATTCGCGAGACTGCCCTGCGCTACGGACTGTTGAGCGAGTTCACTTCCTACCTGGTCCAGGAGCCGATGGCTGTGGCGGAAGCCGGCCAGCCAGGCAGGGGAATGGCCTCGGTAGGCGGTGTCAGGATGGACGTGGTGGCCGCATCGGCTCCCGCTGAAGCCAAGGGGGCAGCAGCTGTGAACACGGCGGAGCAGCAGCGAGCCCGGCGGCAGGCCCGAAGCAAGATGGAATTGGAAGAGGCTGACAAGGATCTCTTGCGTCTCACACATGGACCCAACACGCGGCACGTTGCCGGCCGGTTGTTCGTCGAAGACAACGGTCTATGGACCGACTTGATGCACGGCGACTCGCTAGAAGTTGTGGAGATCGAGGCGTTCAGTAACGCGTACTTTCTGTTGCTCGAGCGCGCTCCCGAGCTCCAGGAGTATTTCAAGGAACTCGGCCACGTGTTACTCGCGGGTGCGACAGTGAGCATCAAGGTGAGTGACACCGGTGTCGATAAGATGACACCGTTGGAGGTGGCGCGGTTGGTGGAGGAATTCAGAGGACGGTAGGAGATTGCAGATTGCAGATTGCGGATTTGCACTCTGCACTCTGCAATCTGCACTCACGGCTCTATCTTTGACTCGTGCCGACTGATTGGGCAGTCGTATACCGCGACACGTACTCGGATCTGGTCCGCTTTCTCCATCGCAAGGTGTGGGATGTGGACCGGGCCCAGGATCTGGCTCAGGAGGTATTCGTGCGCGCACTCGATGCTGATCCGGACAACCCACGTGCCTGGGTGTTCACGGTGGCCAACAACCTGGCGCGGGACGAGGCGCGAGCCGCGGTGAGGCGGAAGCGACATTTGGTGTTGTTGAAGGGCGAGGCCGAGGCCGCGGGTAAGACTGAATCTCAGGCCGAATCCCTCGAGCAGCGCGATCGCGCGGATGCGGTCAAGAGAGCATTGGAGGTGTTGAGCGATAGCGATCGCACAGTGTTGTTGTTGTGGGACGCGGGGTTGAATTACGACGAGATCGCCGAGCAGACCGGACTCAAGAAGGGCGCGATCGGAACTACGTTGTCGCGCGCGCGCAAGCGTCTGGTCGAGGCGTACGAGAGACTGGAGGATGGCCATGCAGCACGTGGATGAAGCCATTCTGAATGCATATCTCGATGGGGAACTGGAAGATCAGGGAGCTGGGAGCGGGGAGCGGGGAGCGGACCGCCCCCACCTCCCCGGTTCACGAGCTGGGAGCGGGGAGCGGGGAGTGGAAACCGTCGGGGAGATTGAGGCGCATCTCGCAAGCTGCGCGGAGTGCAGCGCTCTGCTGGCGGAAGTGAAGCGTGTCAGGGATCGTGCGTCCGAGATTCTTTCATCGTCAACCCCGGTCGATATCGAAATACCTCCGTTCGAAGAGATACGTGCGCGTTCGGCAGCTCGCGGCAGCAGCAGTCGTGTCGTGCAGTTGAGTCGAATCAGGAAATTGGCGTGGGCGGCAACGGTTGTTCTCGCTGTGGCGGTGGGTTGGTATGCTCGAGGCACGGTTGTGCCTGGGAGCGGGGAGCTGGGAGCGGGGAGCAGAGAGCAAATGACCGCACCTCAGCCGACGACGACCGCGTCAAGACCGGATGAGGAGAGAGCGGGGAGCAGGGAGCGCGAAGCGGAGGGTGGGTCAGGAGAGACAGAGGAATCAGCGACTCCGGTCGTGGCGGCCGAATTGGACCAGGCGGCTGAGCTGTCCGACAGGGATGTGAGCGCGCGCGGCGCGGCCGCAGAGACCCTGACCACGACTGAAGTTGCTGCGCCAGGAATAGTGGCCGGCGTCCCATCCAGGGCCAAGGCCGAGCCCGAGTTGGAGGCCAAGGCGGTCGCTGAAGACCAGGTTGTGCCACGGCAGAGGCGTGCCGACAGTGTGGCCCGGTTACGCGCTCAACCACCGCAGGTAGTAGCACAGCAAGTTGCTGCGGAGAACGTGGTGCAGCCTCGTGACGCTGCTCCCGTTGGCGGCGTACTTCTCTTTGCGGACGTGGGTTGGACGGACGTGAACGAAGTGGAGGCCCGTACGATGTTGGGTGGAGAAGTTCCGACCGTGGAGGAGCTACCTGTCATCGACTACGCAACTCAGCGGCAACCCGCACAGGTGGTAGTCCGAGTCCGGCAGCGTCTCGAGTCGGGTGGCGTCGTAGAACTGTTGGTCACCCGCTCTGCTGAGAAGGATGCAGCGACGCGGCGGCTCGCAGCAGCCAACGAACCCGCGGAACGGGAAGAGGCGGGCGGTGACCCCGCGAACGTCATTGTGATTCAGGTGGGTGAATACACCGTGGTGCTGCACGGGAACATGTCGGTGGAGCAGTTGAGAGAGTTGGGTGAGAGGGTGAGGTAGGGGCGGGTAGCAGACCCCCCGGCCCTCCAATACCGACAGGCGGGTGGCGCAAAAGTTGACCGCAGTCGTCTGTCCTGCCATATAGGACTTGGGACCATACATGCGACCGCCCAAACTCTTTCCCGAGATACCCTACACGCGTCAGCTCGGCCGGCTGCGGCAATCAGACGCGAGCGGCGAGCCCATCCCTTACGGTCCCGATGAAGTTGCGCTGCTCAGGGCGTCGCTGCTGAAGCGTGGCAAGGCAGCTCACTGCCCCCGCTGTGGCAATGCTCTCCACGTGGGAGGGCCGGTGGAGCTGCAGCAGGGTGGCGGTCGTGTCTGGAAAGTCCGCTGCGAACACTGTCGCATTCGCCTGACAGTATCCCCACGTGCTGTTGCATCACAACGAAGAATGCACCTGAGGGACTTGGTGCACTCCAGGCCCGACACGAGTCCGCTCAAGAACCGGGCACCACATGCCGCCGTTGCGGTGGCGATCCACGCCGCAGTAATTGTCGCCGCCGTTACACTCACGCTGCCACGTCCAGAAGGGCCGTCGGCTCGAAGGGATACGGTCGCCGTCTACCTCGCGCCGCCTCGCGATGTCCAGCCTGAGTTGGTGACACTCGCGCCAGCGCTGCTGGAGCGGCTTGCGAACATGGAGGGCTTCGAGACCGTCGTCGCACCTGTGGACGTGCCGCTGGATCTCGACATCGAAGAGTCCTCCACGCAGTTCGACCCGCGCGCGTTTAGCGGTGTGGGAGAAGAAGGAGGTTCGTTGATGGGGGCAGTGGGCGGCGTGACCGAAGATGAGGGGCGGGGAGCTGACTACATCTATGCGGCCACCGCGGTCTTGGACGAGCCGCCCGAGCTCATATCGTCCCCGCCTCTTGAGTATCCCGACCGCCTGCGCGATCGAGGCATTGAGGGCCGTGTGGTGCTCCAGTTCGTGAT
>JARRLJ010000336.1:0-3627 GCA_037387025.1 Gemmatimonadales bacterium | reverse complement strand
CGACGTCATCCTGGGCGATGATCCATCTCCGAGGCGTCGAGCGTACGTCGATGACTTGCTTGTTCCGGATAAGAAACCCGCGTACTCAGAGCTTCTAGTAGATGCTCGAGGATGTGTTTGGGCTGCGGAGCATGTTGGAGAGCTCACGGGCTGGCTTGCCATGGACCCGAGGAAGTGGGAGGTGTTCAGCGCTGACGGGGAATGGCTTGGATCGGTCTTGTCTCCGCGGCGGTTTACCGTGTTTGAGATCGGTGACGACTACGTGCTGGGGGTCTTTCGCGATGATGTGGACGTGGAGCACGTGCAGCTGCTTCGCTTGCATAGGCCGTGATACGATGGGGAAGGAAGCCGTCCAGCAGGCGCATGACGCTGGACCGAGTCTGAAACCGGCGAGACCGGAGGATTCAGAGTTCGTGTTCCAGGTCAAGAAGGCAGCGCTTGGGGAATATATTGAGAAGACGTGGGGATGGGATGAACAATTCCAACGCGACTTTCACGTTAGTGAATACCAACCCACCACGATAGAGATCATCTGCTGGCAGAACACCGATGTGGGTTGGTTGGCAGTTGAGAGAGGGAGCGACGGCATTCGACTGACCGGCATCTACATGCTTCCAGAGTATCAGAGCCGTGGTGTGGGGTCGACCGTAATCAGGCAGATCATCAAAGAAGCGACCGCAACGCAGCTGCCCGTAACGTTGGAGGTCCTCAAAGTGAACCCGCGAGCGCGGGCGCTGTATGAGAAGTTGGGTTTCGTCGTGACCGGTGAGACGGAAACACACAATTTGATGGAACTCAGCCGCTAGCCATGTGCGTGATGACAACAGCGTTCCTTGTGAGCTTCACGGTGGTTTGCGTCGTCGCAGGGACTGCGATTGCTGCCGAGACCGAGCCGCGCAGATGATCTTCCTGTATAAGCCGCGTGAGAAGCTGGGAGCTGGGAAGCGTAGTTTATGGTTTGTGGGCCTTGCCCATTGTCACACGTTCAGCATGGGAGGAGCGGTGCATCTGGTAGCTCGAGTCCTCGCATCCGCCACGATCGTTGCATAGGAGAATGCCGCTAGTGAGTGATTACGAAGCGACGGTGGCGAGGAAGGCGGAGAGCCTGCAGGGGACCGATCTGCGTGCCTTGGAGGCTGCCGTGATCGAGAAGCGATTGCGGTGGTGCCACGACAACCTTGAACCGTTGGATGGCGCGCCGGCAACTCCAAGGCTCGGGTACGAGACGCTGCTGCTCCGCTATATGGGATTGTCCGCGGAGGACGTACCGGTGATTGCCGAGTCGGATACGAAGATCACGTGGTTATCTCGCAACGCCTGTCCGACACTGGACGCGTGCGCCCGGCTCAATCTTGCGACGTCAACCGTGTGCAGAGCGGTGTACGAGAAGCCGGCGCAGGCGCTGCTATCGTGGTTGGATCCGGAACTTCGCTTCGTGCGTGAGTACACCGAAATGCGGCCCGCGCATCCTCACTGCAAAGAGACGATCCTGCGTTTGGATTTTGGGCAGATGATGGAGATGGCACTAGTTGAAGCAAGGAAGTCCCGCGCGACGGGCAACAAGGGGTACGGAGCCGTTGTAGGGTTGGGTGACCGCGTGTTGAGCGTCGGGCATGACACTGTCGCCACCGAGCGCGATCCCAGTCTCCACGCGGAAGTGAATGCGATACGTGGCGCTGCGGAGGTCGTTGGTGACGCAGACCTTTGCGGGTCCATATTGTTTTCCACCTGTGAGCCTTGTCCTATGTGTTCGGCGCTGGCCGTATGGGGGAATGTCACAACGATTGTTTTCGGCGCATCCATTGAGCAGACAGCGCAGCTGGGTAGGTCGCGCATTCAAGTGAGTGCTGCCGAGATCGTCGCGGGCTCACCGGGTTGGACGGAAGTGATCGGCGGGGTGATGGCTGAAGAGTGTCTGCAGGCTTATAGATAGCTGCACTGCCGAGGCTCCCCAGTCGCAACCGAGTACCGACTTGTAGCCTGGATGCTGCGTGAGGTGGGACGATTGAGGCGCGCGTCGGCGCTAGTCACATGTTCAGCATGGGAGGACCAATGCTTCCAATATCTCGAATCCTTCCGTTCGCCATGATGATCGTGGCAACAGTCGCGAGTGGCGCTGCAGCTCAGGCCGGTCCATCTCGCATTGTGACAAACGGGAACGGTGAAGTTTCCTTGCGACCGGACTGGGCAACCATGGCACTTAACGTCACCGCTGATGACTCGTCCGCCAGCGCTGCTGCGTCTTCCAGTACGGCTGCCACAGAGCGAGTCTTGGCTGCGTTGGCCGCGCTCGGATTCGCAGGAGATTCAGTAGTGCGCGTGTCATACAGTGTTGGACCTCGCTACGACTGGTCGGAAGGCCAGCGCATCTTGGGATATCGTGCGCAAGCAACCATTCGGATCGACGTAAGAGATTTGGACCGACTGGCAGCCATCATCGACACGACCCTGGCAGCCGGCGCGACAGCAGTGTCCGGACTGAGGTTTGGATCTGATAGAGAGGAAGAAGCGCGCGTTGAAGCTTTGCGGCAAGCCGTTGCTCAAGCGCGAGCTGATGCGGAAGTGTTGGCCAATGCAGCCGGCGGAAGGCTCGGAAGACCGCTGGAGCTCAGTACGGAGCGTACGTTCCGTCCATCGTTTGCACTTTCCGAGATTGCGCGTGCGCGCAGCGGACCTTCCACTGCACCGGATCTAACACCGCAGGATGTAGTTGTCTTGGTGGTTGTGCAGGCTGAGTGGGAGCTGTTAAGGAATCCCGACTGAACGCCGTGGTGCCGTGGACGGGTCTGTGGAGTGCTAGCCGATAGCGTGCGTTAGGCGGTGTTGTAACAAATAAGGAGTCAGCGGCGTCGTGGCTCCCGAGGCAAACAGCGCGCTACTCGGGCCACAGACTCCGCATCGGGTCCACGGCTGCAGCGCGCCCCGCCGGTCGGTACAGGGCCAGTAGGGCCACCACCAAGAGCAGGCCGGTCACGACCGCGTATGTCACCGGGTCCCTGACCGAGACGCCGAACACCATCCCACGCATGAATCGCGTCGTGGCAAGGGCACCTAGAAGGCCGAGGACGAGGCCTGCCCCGACGGTGGTGCCTCCCTGGCGCAGCACCATGCGGGTCAAATCCTCACCGCGCGCTCCAATCGCGAGCCTGATGCCAAACTCCGCAGTGCGCAGTGAAACCGTGTACGCTATCGTTGAATACACGCCAACAATTCCGAGAAACAGAGCCATTGACGCAGCCAAGACGAGCATGACCATTGTGAACGCCATTCGCGCGGACGCTTCGCGCACGATGCTCTTCATGGTCCGCACATAGGCAAGCGGCAGGGCCGGATCCAGTTCCCGCACCTGAGCCAAAATGGGCTGCACCAGGCTCAACGGCTGCAACGACGTCCGTACCGAATACGACAGTACTCCCGGGGACGGTCCACTCGCGTCTCGATGCAGCATCGGCAGGTACACGACGGGAGCGGGATGGTCGGTCAAGCTGATCGCCGGTGCGTCTTCCACTATTCCGACCACCTCGTACCACGGCGGGTCGTCCGGGTTGGTCGTGGGATAGATCCGCTTTCCGATGGGGTCCTCGCCCGGAAACAAGTTGGCGGCGGCCTCGTCGTTGACCACGGCGG
>JARRLJ010000335.1:0-4611 GCA_037387025.1 Gemmatimonadales bacterium | reverse complement strand
CTCATCGAACTGGCGGATCTGCAGAAACGGGACCAGCATCTGCTGGTCGCCGTGCATAGCGACAGACAAGGCCCTCACGACTGATTCCACTTCGAGCATGGGAAGCCCGCCACCGCTCGAAACCTCCTGGTGCAGCCAACGCACCGTGTCAGCCTCCTCCCCCAACGTGAGGTTGATCGCAGCCGTTTCAATGGGCTCCATAACGCCGCCTTCTCCACGGATGCCGATCTCGCCCCAGCGGATCCCGGACGGCCTCAGCTGCCGCGCCTCGGCCGTATTCAGCCCCACACCGCCAATGAGCGCTTGGATATCGTCGAGAAAGACTTCTATGTCTTCTCTGGTGGTCGTTCGATCAAACTCCAGTCGTTGAATCCCCACTCCCGACAGACGCTTGCTCCACTCCCAACCACGCATTTCCCGCAGCGGGGACTTCCCGTAGACGACTTCGTCTGCGAGAAATGAGTACCGTGGGCTCGGATCTTCGGCGAGCAGATCGGTCAACTCCTGGTACACGTGGTCCAGGGCCCGCTCACGCGACGTATGTCCCTCCGGGTCCAGCGCGAGAGCGGCGATGGCCTGGGCAAATGCATTCAAGAAGCTGGCGGCTGCGGACATCCGTGCCTACCCCTCACCTTTAGCAGCTCGCGCCACGTCGGGGTCCTTCGATTTGGCAGCGATTTCCACAACACGGCGCACACGCTCGTCGTTCGCATACGACCGCAGGGCCTTGAGCACCGTCAGGATCTCGCCGCTTTTCGATAGCGTCGCGCGTCCGAAGAAGGACTTCCGCTTGGGCCTGGCCAAAGTGAGCAGCGCATCCAGAGCGGCCGGACGGCCGCACGCCCCGAGCACGTTGATGGCGGCTATGCGCTGATCCCGGGCGCCCGCCGCCACGGCCCGCTGCACTACCTGCGGGATTGCCGCCTCGGGACACGACTCCAGTGCTGCCAGCAGCCCCACTCGCACTATTCCCTCCTCCGAATCGCAGCAGCTTGGTGCCGTTGAACCCCGGCGGCAACTCCGGAAGCCCTTCCAGTACGGACAGCATGTTGCGCTGCACGTACCAACGGGGATCGTCGAGCCACGCCATGACTCGGGAACCCACTTCGTTCCCCAACTCCACCAGCTTGTCGATCAACAGGCGCCTCGCCTGCGTCGCCTCAGATTCCGCTAACACGTCGAGCATCGGTTGGGCGGCCTCGAGCCCCACTTGGTCAATGATGGCGCCCAGCGCCTCGGCGTCCACGGGATCGCGTCGCAGTAGATCCTTGATCTTCTCGACGCTGCCTACGTGTTCCCAAACCATTTGCGCCACGGCAGGCGCATCAGCTTCATTGATCGTCTCAATTAGCCAGGAGAGTTGGCCGTCAGCCACAAGCTGATCGATGACACCGCGAAGCATCTCTCCCGCTACATTCACCTCGAGCGCCATCTCCAACATTCGTTGTGGCTCCGGCTTGAACTTGGCTTCGGAGGGCACCGAGAATCGAGCCTTTTCGCTGGCCATCGCCTGCAGCGACTTGGTGTACCCATCAGGATTGGGATCGGTGAGACTCCAGTTCTGAATCAGCCCTTGCACTTGCTCCCTCAGTGACGACTCGGCTTGTTGCTTGCGGACGCCGCTACCTTCAGCAGCGTGCATCGAGAGCTTTTCGAGCATGCGGACCAGCGAGTGGGAAACGCTCTGCTCCTCGGTGCTCGACCACGCTTTCACCAGGTCTACCACAGCGTCGAGTGTCATGCCCTCACTGGCGTTCAGCATGAACTGACGCCGTTGCGATCGGTCTCCGCCCATATGCAGAAGGCGCTGCTTGGTCTTGTCATCCAGCGACGAGACCATGCGCGACACCCGCTTCTTGAGAGCCACCGCTTCACTTCCCTGCGCGGTTCGCAGTTCCTCGGCGATCTTGAGCAGGTAGCCAACGATCACTTGATCGTAGGCGGTACCGCCCTCATGCGAGTCGATAGCCTGGGCGACCACGGTCGGGTCGGTATCGGGCGGCGCGCCATCCCTCCCATCCGCGATCTGATCCGACGCCAATGCCGCGCGGGCAAGTCCCACCCACAGCTGGTCGGCCCGCGTCCTGGCCTCGCCGTCCTCCTCATCGGTGTCATCCCGCTCGGGAGCTCCCACCAGTTCGAGGGCGTCGTAGGTGAGCGAGTACAGGGTTATGGAGGCCCAGGCCGTCAGCTGCGAACTCGGTCCAAGACCGAGCGGCTTCCCGGTTCGGTCGGCTTCGACCGACAAGGTGGCTAGCAAATCACGGATCTGTTCTCCATCGACGCCATGACGAAAAGTCACCGCTCCCAAATGGTGCCGGTGCAGCCGACCTGCGAGGTCCGCCAGCACCGGGTTCTTGGTGTCGGTGGCGACGCCTTCAATCACTAGCTGGTTGCGTGCTACTCCCAGGGACAGAGTTCCGCGATCGGCCAGCAGCGGAGCCAGCATCCCGGTCACGCGTTCCGCAGCCGGTGCCAGTGAGGGATGACCCTCCGGATACATAGCGTGCTTATGGAGCGAGATCGAAAGCTCAATAAGAAGGTTGGCCAACTCCCGCGATAGCGCGGCGCGGCCTTCTTTGGGCGGTGGGCTGCTCTGGTTACTTTCGGTCACAGTCGATGTAGCTTGCGAAGACGGTCCGCGATCAGATCATCCTTCGATCAGCCAACCCAGCCATAATCCCGAAACCAGCTGCGGTCGCGACTGGCCGGCGGTGATCCAAGCCTCCTCAGCGTGATTGGGTCCTCCAAGTCGCCACCCGAGAGAGTCAGCAGATCACCATCGAGCTCGAAGTTGTACCCCACCCACTCGTCGCCGAAGAGTATGAATACCGTGTCGGCAACGACTCGCCAGTTACTGTCTCGTCTCCGAAGCTAGCTGAAGAATCAGCCCGCACTATCACGGTCTGGGGCCCATCCGGGGTGTCGGCCTGCCAGGTCCCGGTGATATCCGTCGCCTGCGCCTGCCACCCGAAGCCGATGAGCGCCACAATCGTGGGCGACAACACCCCTGTCAGGATGGATTTCATGCTTTCAAACTACGACCGACCAGCGGTGGGCGCCACGGGAGAAACGCAGGTGGCAGGGACAGCAGAGAGGCTTTGGCGGCAAGAGAAAAGTGCCCCGGGTTGTTCCCCGGGGCACAGTGTGCTTCAAAGCCGGCTGCTTGTTGGTGCGCCTTAGTACATGCCGCCCATGCCACCGCCGGGCATCGGCGGTGCAGCCTTTTCCTCTTCCTTCTTCTCGACGACTACGCACTCGGTGGTGAGCAGGAGTCCAGCCACCGATGCGGCGTTCTGCAGGGCCGTGCGCGTCACCTTGGTCGGATCGATGACGCCCGCTGCGACGAGATCCTCGTATTCGTCGGTCTGGGCGTTGTAGCCAAAGTTCTTGACCTTGGAGCTACGGACCTTCTCTACCACGATCGAACCTTCGACACCCGCGTTGGAGGCGATGCAACGCATCGGCTCTTCGAGGGCGCGCATCACGATATTGGCACCGATCTGCTCGTCATCCTCCTCCAGCTTGATCTTCTGGAGCTTTGCCTGCGAGCGAAGCAGTGCAACACCACCGCCTGGCACTATGCCCTCTTCCACTGCGGCACGCGTGGCATGCAGGGCGTCCTCGACGCGAGCCTTTTTCTCCTTCATCTCGGTCTCGGTGGCAGCACCAACGTTGATCACCGCAACACCCCCAGCCAACTTCGCCAACCGCTCCTGTAGCTTCTCACGGTCGTAATCCGAAGTGCTCTTGTCGATCGCTGCCTTGATCTCCTGGATGCGCCCCTGGATGTCCTTCTCGGACCCGGCGCCGTCTACGATCGTGGTGTTGTCCTTGTCGATCACTATCCTCTTCGCCTTACCCAGGTCGCCTAGGACAGCGTTCTCGAGCTTGAAGCCGACTTCTTCGCTCACGACCTTACCACCCGTCAGGGTTGCTATGTCCTGCAGCATCGCCTTGCGGCGATCACCAAAGCCCGGAGCCTTCACAGCACACACCTTGAGCGTACCGCGCAGCTTGTTGACGACCAGGGTTGCCAACGCCTCTCCCTCGACGTCTTCGGCAATGATCAGCATGGGCTTGCCGGTTTGCGCAACCTTCTCGAGCACCGGAAGCAGGTCCTTCATTGCAGAGATCTTCTTGTCGTGGATCAGGAGATGCGCGTCCTCGAGCACAGCCTCCATCTTTTCAGGGTCGGTTACGAAGTAGGGGGACAGATAGCCCCGGTCGAACTGCATGCCGTCAACGGTCTCCAGTTCGGTTGCCAGCCCCTTCGCTTCCTCGACGGTGATGACGCCGTCCTTACCGACTTTCTCCATGGCATCGGCTATCAAGTCACCTATCTCCTGGTCGGCGTTGGCCGAGATGGCTCCCACCTGGGCGATCTCTTTCTTGCCCTGGGTCGGAACCGACAGCTTCTCCAGATCTTGAACCACCGCTTCGACTGCCTTGTCGATCCCACGCTTGATTGCCATGGGATTGATTCCCGCAGTGACACTCTTGAGCCCTTCACGGAAGATCGCCTGAGCAAGCACAGTGGCGGTGGTGGTGCCGTCACCGGCGACATCGGAGGTCTTGGTGGCCACTTCTTTTACCATCTGAGCGCCCATG
>JARRLJ010000334.1:0-3634 GCA_037387025.1 Gemmatimonadales bacterium | reverse complement strand
CAAGAGTCTCCATCCTCACGCGCCGTGGTGATTAGCCCACCTGGATTGGAGCCGTAGTCGGGTTCCGTAAGGCCGAAGCAGCCTATCACGTTGCCCCGGGCCATCTGCGGTAGCCAATAGCGTTTCTGGTCATCGCTTCCGAACGTGTAAATCGGATACATAACAAGCGCACCTTGAACCGACGCAAACGACCGCACACCGCTGTCTCCACGCTCAAGTTCCTGCATTATCAGGCCGTATGAAACATTGTTGAGCTCGGCACATCCGTACTCGGCCGGCAAGTTGGAACCGAACAGCCCGAGTTCTCCCATCTTGGGTACTAGGTGCAGAGGAAATCTCCCCTGGACATAGTGATCCCCGATGATGGGAATCACATCGTCCTCCACCCACCGACGCACCGTGTCCCTTATTGCTCGTTCGTCTTCTCCGAGCAGCGAATCGACGTCATAGAAATCCACACCCTGAAAAGCCATCATGTGCCTCTGTTCTATTGGTGGCGCACGGCGCGCCGTGTAGCTCTCACGTCGCGAATTGCTCGTGGCAGAATCCCCACCTCGACTGCCTTACTGCGAAACGTCGCCCCGTGGTCTATCTGGAGTCCCTGTGCCGCTTGCCATTGGTGTACCATCTCGTGCAGAACGGTGTGCGCTACTTCATTCCAGTAGTCACATGCCAGATGCCGCCTGCTCACGCCTATTTCCACTGCCTCATTCGTGGACGAGTCGACTATTAGCTCGCCGAGACGAGTTATCATCCTGCCTGAGATGCGGAAAGGAATTGGCGAGAGACGTCCACCAAAGTGCGCCGTGTTGAGGTGCTCGTGAAGTTCCTTGAGTTGGGCCAGGACTGGGCGATCGCTCGGTTTCATCCGCTCTCGGCGGCGGAGCGGAAGCTGCGAGACGACAAAGTGGTCTACGGGGAATGAGGTCACCTCCAATTCCGCGTTCTTCCTGTTGCCCCCTCGCGTACATGGATGGACGAAGGTTAGAACGGATCGGAGGATCCGATCTGATGCATAGGCGTAGCCCCGGTGGATCCGCAAGCCATTGCGATCAGTGAAACTCACTAGTACCGACCGGTTTTCGTGGACCTTTACGGGAACATCGATGCCCAGTTTCTTCAGGCGTCCTACCAATAGGGCCTCATCGGCTGACCGTGCGGCCAGCTCAGCTCGCTTGCGCCGTGACCTTGGCTGCATTGACCCGGACGGGACGTGTAAAGGCATAAACGTCGGACCGCTTGAAGAGACGACGTTCCGGCGCCCATCGGTATTGTTCGATTTGAATGGACTGGAGATCCCAACAGATCCGGTGAAACGCTGATGGCCGATCGCCCGGTGACCGACTGCAAAACGCGCCCACACAGGATATGAGGACGGTCTCGTTCAATTGCTCCACTGCTTCTTGGTGATCGTGTCCGCACAGCACCAAGTCCGCCCCCGATTCCACGATCCTTTCTTGAGCCTGCCGCCACCGTGCCAGACCGTTGCGCTGCGAAATCTCGCCTCGCATCACGTTATGATGGACGACCAAGACACGTAGCTGTTCTGAACGGGCGTCCTCGAACAGTTTCCTCACGCGTGCGATCTCGGACACGGTGAGGTGACCTTTGACCGCAAGGTCACGCGGCTGAAGCGTAAGCGATCCCCAGGCAACTCCATGCGACGTGAGCGCACTGGCGATTGCGACGCCCGGTAGATCGAGGGTAGGGGATAGAACCGGGCCGAAGTACCTTGTGAACTTACGGTATTTTGCGTCGTGTCCTATCGGTATCAATGGCCGGCGCCACCACTGCACGTCGTGGTTTCCGGGAATCACTAGTACCGGGGCGGTCTGTTCCAACTCACGGACGAAGGCACGCGTGGCTTGGAATTCACCATGGCGCGCTCGCTGAGTCAGATCTCCCGAGATCACGATCGCCTGTGGCTCAAGATCCGGGATCAAATCTTCCACCCCCTCAATCTGTCGCAGCACGACATCGCTGCCGAAATGAAGGTCTGAGAGGTGTACGATGCTACCGTTCATCAAGTGTGCCTCTTCATTTCCGTATCTCGCGCATGATCTTCCGTGTCACGACCCCCGTCAACAGATACCACGCAAGAATCGATGCTGCGCCCACCATACGCGCGGTAAGATCCTCTGGCATACGAATGTATATGTATGCTGCCAGAGCCAACGTAGTCGAGAGCGAAGCGAGTCGCCCCACCTTGCGAGCTCGCCGTTCAATTTCGCGGTGACACTGAGAGCAAAGGTGGCCAAAGGGAAGTTCAACTTCACGCTGGCATCGTGGACACTCGTGTTCAACCAAGATGCCGCGCAACGGCGTCTGCGAACTCAAAGGTCGTAGCACAGCCCTTTAGATCCGGAGTCCGTATACCATCCGTGTAAATTGCTTGTCTCAGACGCACCTAACGGCCTGAGCACAATCGCGCCCACCCACATGATCCAGCGTCACGGCAGTCCAGGTGCGAGAGTCTTGAGAGCCTCCCAGGTCGCTTGCCAGGGATCGCTCCCTTTTCCTGTAGCCACTGTACGCCAACTCGTTTGCGCCAATCGGACGTCCACAATGACAAGGGTGAGCTCTGCCCTCCCACGCCCGCCGCTCTCCGCGTAGAAGATGAGGCTGGCCGGTACCAGCGCATAGTTCCCACCAACTACACCAGAAAGAGTACGCATCTGGCTACGGAGTGGGTCGGGAGTCCGATCGAACGGAGTGCGCAGGATCGAGGTACCCATTTTGTCGGGATCCCTCAGCATCCCCGGTGCGCGACCGGCGGCACGGCGCAGATCAGCTGGAAGCATCCAGTTGACTTCTGGAGCCCGTTCCGTAAGGAATGCTGCTATGAGGCTGTCAGCTCGGTCGAGTGCTTCCCTCCGAGGTTGCACGTAGTCCTGCCATCCCAGAGAGTCTTCGGCTAGCATCAAGGTGACCGGATACACCGAGACCGGCTCGCCCGCCAACCCCGCTGTGGGGAGTGGAGCGGTCGGCTGAGGTTCCACATCGGCCGCGGACCGAGTTCCTCCACATGCTGTGATGAGCAAGCTGAAGACGAGTGTGACGCCGATCAGCTTTCGTTCCACTTGGGCTCCCGGTTCTCTAATAGGCTGCTGACACCTTCCTGGAAGTCATCAAGCGCCGTCAGCTTCCCCAAGAACATGTTCTCCGCTTTGAAGAGTGCTTCCTCATAGCCCGCGTAGTACGACTCGATTTGAGTCCGCTTTGCCAGATTCAGCACTGGCCCAGATTTGCTGGTCAACTTTGACACGAACTCTTTGAGCTCCTGCTCAAAGTCAGCGTCGGGGAAAACCCGATTCACCAGCCCGAACCTCTCCAAATCTCGCACAGGGATCTCGTCACCGGTCAAAATCCACTCCATTGCCTTGCGGCGTGGTCCTGCCCGGGGAAGCACTACACAGGCTAGGGGCGGAATGGAGGCAGATTTGATCTCCGGTAGCGCAAATGTGGCAGATTCCGATGCAACGATGAGATTGCACATTAGGGCTAGTTCGAAGCCGCCGCCGAATGCTGCCCCATCAACCGCCCCAACCGCGATGATGTCAAGTAGCCTCATCGTCTCGAACACACGGTGAAATACGTGTATCGCCCGGGACAGCTTCTCAGTGGTGTAGTCGGC
>JARRLJ010000333.1:0-3643 GCA_037387025.1 Gemmatimonadales bacterium | reverse complement strand
CCCGTTGAATCACGAGACGAGACAACTCAGACACAACTCTCAACGGCCGACCCCCGCGACTTCGAGGAGCGACACCAATGTCTCGACGCTGTCTAGGAGCAGCCCACCGTAGACTCAAGCGACCCACCCACTCTGCACCGCGCGTCGAGCGACCTTCAGTCTTTCAAGTGACCGGCCTGCTTCTTCTCGCGCCTCTAGCCGCGTGCCGCGCGGACGCCGTGCCGACGGGTCCGGATTCCTTCTCTTCTTCCGCGTACGCTCCATCTGAACCCGCATCGAATGGGAACGGGGGTGAAGCGGGAAGCGCGGGGCGCGACCAGTCTTCCAGCGACGAGGTCAACGCTTCTTCGGGTCGGCTCGTAGCCATCGTTCTCCCCGACCGTATTCAGATCGTCGAGGGGCAGACGCACCAGCTCAGCGCTTCGTTCCAGTATGACGGAGGTGTAACTCGTCCGTCGCAGAAGGTGAAATGGAGCAGCGCGGATCCCAGTGTTGCGACGGTCGATGCCGACGGGCTGTTGACGGCATGGTCCGCGGGCACGGTTGAGATCAGTGTTTCCGCCCTTGGAAAAGTCGGGGGGATTGCGGTCAACATCTCCTCGTCCTCCGTAGATGTGATCCAGCTGAATGCCACGTCGGTCGAGCTGGCTCCGGGAGAGAGCTTTCAGTTCTGGGTAGATCTCTTCGATCGGGCCGGCAGACGGTTGGTGAAGAAGGTGAACTGGAGCAGCTCCGACCCCGCCGTGGCCGAGGTGGATGGGAAGGGCCTCGTGACGGCCCGCGCAGTCGGGCTGGCGATGATCACGGCCAAGTCGGGAGGCTCCTCCGCGACCGCGTCTGTTCTAGTGAGTGATTCTCCGAGCGATGGCGGCGGGAGCAGCGGGAGCGACACCGGAGGAGGCGGAGGCGGCTCCAGCAATGACCCCAGTGGGGGAGACAGCGCCTCGCCGTTGCCCGACCCATCGGACGTGATCGATCTGTCCGTCAGCGCCGCGGACGACCGGTCGGCGACGCTTAGGTTCACGGAGGTCGAAGACGGGACGGGCTCGCCCAGCGACTACCTGGTCCGCTTCGCCGTCGCGCCGATCGATTGGGCCCAGGCCTCGGACGTGACGAAAGGAAGCTGCAGCGGCTCTGTAGCCGGAAGCACGATCGGGGGAACGCTGACCTGCACCGTGGACGGATTGCAGGCGTCCACGGCGTACGAGTTCCAGGTCGTCTCCTTTCGGGGTACCCTTGGATCGGACGCCGTGTTCGGGCCCTTATCGAACATCGCCGCGGTCACCACCGAAGACACACCTCTCCAGGTGCACGTCACACCTTCACAGGCCAAGCTCAAGAAGGGCGAGAACAAGAAGTTCGACGCCGCGGTCACCGATGAGTTCGGCAATCCGGTGACGGGACAGACCGTTTCATGGTCGAGTACCAAGCCCACGGTCGCGTCGGTCGACAGCTCTGGTATGGTCAGTGCCAACTCCGCCGGGAATGTGTCCATCGAGGCGTCCGTGGCGGAGGTGTTCGATGTCGCGGCAGTCACGGTGGAGGACTCGACCCAGACAACGGATGGTAGCTCAGGCTCCGACACGGGGTCTGGAGGGTCTAGCGGCGGCGGCAGCAGCAACGGTACCGACACCGGTGGTGCCACGTCGTCGGCCGACAGTTTCTATGTCAGCGCGACGGACGATGCGACGGCGATACTGAGGGCCGAGTGGGCGCCGCGCACCGAGCCATGGGTGACCCTCATAGCGAGGCGGGTTGGTGGAGCACATCTTGCCGGCTCTCCGGTAGCCGGTCCGGCGCCCACGTCGCCTCACGAGTGGACGGCGCCTCGCGAACAAGTCCCCTACCATGTGTTCGCCGCGCTGGAGCTTTGGTCCAGCGACCCGAAGCAGGACGGAGCGACCTTCCTGGGCGTGGACACGTTGGGTGTGGTCACGGTGGTGGCCCTCAGCAGCACGCAGTCATCGCCGCCCTCTCCATCGCCAGCGCCTTCCGTTCCTACGGGTTCATTGCCGGCGTTTCCGGGTGCGGAGGGATACGGGGCGTTGGCGCTGAGCGGGTGCCGATCGTTGCCGCTGGAAGTGCGGGTAGTCACGAACTTGAACGACGGAGGTCCGGGGAGTCTGCGGGAGGCGGTGATGGGATCGCAGGGTGATCGATTCAGCGTTGTGGTGTTCCAGACGGGTGGGACGATTCGCCTGCAGTCGCCGATTCGGATGCTCCATAGCTGCCTATACATAGCAGGGCAGACGGCTCCGGGCGACGGCATTCAGGTTCGTGGGCCGGGAGTGCTCTTCAACACGGGGTTGTGGGGAGAGGCGGATCACCTGGTGATGCGCTATTTGCGGCTGCGCGGTGGTGATAATCCGACTGGTGATATCCTGGGCAGTAACATTCTGCTGTACAGTGGGGAGCACTTTGTGGTTGATCACATTTCCACTGCGTGGTCCAACGATGAGAACATTTCGATCTTTCCGTCGTGCGGCAGGCATAAGGTCGCGAACGTGACGGTTCAGTGGACGATGATCACTACGGGGCTGTGGGCTCACTCCACGGGTCTGCAGGTGGCTGGGTGCGATACGGGTCCGTGGCCGGAGGACGTGTCCATCCACCACAACGCCCTGATCCACAACAGCCAGCGCAATCCGGTGATTGAGGGTGTGTTCTGCATCGAAGTCGTCAACAATGTCGTCTACAACTGGAAAGCAAGGATCGGCTTTATCCAGAATGGGGCTTGTGTGGACTACGTCGGCAACTACTGGAAAAAGGGTCCTTGGACCGGGAATAAGTATCTACTGGCGGTCATCGACGTTGCGCATGGGTTTACGGAAGACCCCAGTCTGTACATGCGGGGCAACATCGGTGATCCATGGCAAATGGACCCGAACGACGATCAGACGAAGTTCATCCAATACCATAGGGACCGGTCCGGCCCGTTGCCGGCCAGCGCGTTCGTTTCCTCTCCGCAGGCCGCCCCGGTGATTCCAGTGACGGTCCAGTCAGCAGGGAGCGCTTACCAGCAGGTGCTTTCAAAGGCTGGAGTGAGTGAGCGGCTCACCTGCGATGGTGCCTGGACATCGAATCGGGACGCGCTCGACCAACTCTTTGTCTCGCACGTCACGACGAACGCGGGGCCAACCGCTGGAGACGAGTCCGACCACGAGAACGACTATGGAGGTTGGCCGGTTCTAAATCAGGGAGTGGGTTGTCCGGACCGCGACGGCGACGGGATGCCGGACGCCTTCGAGACTCGGTTTGCGTTGGATCCAGATGTTCCCGCCGACGCAGCAGGGGACCGTGACCAGGACGGTTACCTCAACATCGAGGAGTACCTCAACGGTACCACACCCTGAATACACGACAACCTCCGTGGTCTCGTACACGCCAACGTCTGCTGTGGGCGAGTATCGGAACACGCTGAACAGAATGCCGCCCTGGACAGGCGAGACCTAACTTCGCCTCAGCTGGGATTTGCTGAACCGCGCAGTGCTCTCCAGCCTCTAGCGCGCGTCCCGCGGATTATTAGCCATACTCTCGTATCAGGAGCGGACGGCCGAGGGGTGCGGCCCTTCGAAGGCATCCAAAGTCACCTGATGCGCCGTGCTCGTCAGCTACCTTCCTTTGCGCGGCGCCTGTTCATTTT
>JARRLJ010000332.1:0-6962 GCA_037387025.1 Gemmatimonadales bacterium | reverse complement strand
GCGACTCAATGACGCGTTCACACCATCGATGCCCGAAGAAGCGCTCGCTGACCTCGAAGTCAGGCTGGGGCGGGCGGCCGTCTTGATACGGGAAGTCGTCACTGAAAGGGATGCGGGACTCGTTGTTCTCGGTGCCAAACACCACCCCGCAGTGACTCGGTGGATCGGCGGAAGCACCGTGCACAATGTCGTGCGCACGTCCCGGGTGCCCGTGATGGTCACTCGGATGGAGCAACCCCAGATTCAACGAGTTCTTGTGGCTGTGGATGTCTCTGCTGCTGCTTTCCAGGCTGTGATGGAGGCCAAGAAGCTGGCTCGCATCTTCAACGCTGAAGTTCGAGTCATGCACGCGGTGGAGCCACTGCCGCTCATCGCTGCTATACCGGTGGCTCTGGACCAGGATGCTTACTACAGGCTCTCGGAGGAACAATTCAAGGACGCGGTGGCGACTCCTCTCAGGAATGAGGACATATCGTACGTGGAGCGACGGGGCGCGACAGAACATGAGATAGCGCAGGAGGTCGCTGAATGGCAGGCGGACGTGCTGGTGGTAGGATCGCATGGAAAAGGTTGGGTAGATCGGTTGTTGGTCGGCAGCACGACAGAACGCCTGTTGAACCATTTACCGGCTACGACGCTTGTGGTACCCGTTGCGACGACGCAAGATTCCGATAAATAGCTATGATTGTGGCTGGATTCACTTGTGATTCTTCGCCATGATGGTAAGAGATTTGATGCGTCCGACGTTCAAGTGGCCTTTGACGATCAACGGTCGCCGAGGCCGTTGTAACCCTCGCAGAGGGACACGTACACGGTCTCCAAGTCGTGGACAGGCCAAACAAGTTGGGTTGCTGAACGCATGACGTCGCGTCCCAAAACGATCAGTCCGCATGCGGATGCCAGGTGAGCTGCCAAACAGATGCTAGCACTTGACGTGCACCGCCTGCTTGAGTAAGCAAACGGGGAGTTGGTCGGCGTCATCTCCCAAAATGACATAGTACGCGCAATCGCAATAGCTAAGATCTAGCCGCAGAGTCGGAGGACCGAGTCCAGATCCAATTCCGGGGAGCGCGGAGCTTTCATGAGCAACATCGACTCCTGCTGCGTATCAATCATCCGGAAAGCGGACTGAAGGCGGATTTGAGGCAATCCTGGAAGTCGAGCGCTACGTCTAATACTTTGGCCGCCAATGGTGCAAGAAAAGACCGAGGATTCAGGCAGAATTTGGTCCAGGATAGAGCAGCTCTCGCGGGCTGCAATGCGGATCACTGCGGAGCATGACCTGGATCGGGTTCTTCAAGGGGTCACAGATTCAGCCCGCGATGTGATTGGCGCTCACTATGCTGCGCTCGCAGTACTGGACCCGGACGGTAAGGGCGTTTCCAATTTCATTACCAGCGGTGTTACACCCGAAATGCACGACAAGATCGGCTCGGTGCCGAGAGGCGCGGGAGTTCTGGGACTACTGATAACGGACCCGCGACCCGTGAGGGTGTCCGACTTGTCACAACACCCACACGCCTCGGGTTTTCCCAGTCATCATCCAAAGATGAAGTCGTTTCTTGGAGTGCCGATTCTGGGACGCCAGAATCCCATCGGAAATCTGTATCTCACGGACAAAGTGGACGGCCCTGAGTTCACCGAAGAAGATGAAGCTGTAGCAGTCATGTTGGCCGGGCATGCGTCGGTAGCCGTGGGGAACGCACGATTGTACGCACAGGAAGCCCGGTTGCTGGCGGAGTTGAAGGGAATGCATCGGTCGCGGGATCGGTTCTACGCGATGATCAATCACGAATTGCGTAACGCCCTGACTGCAACCTACGGATGGGCCGATCTTTGGTTGCGCAAGACAGACCGTCCACCCCGCGAAGCAATTGAAGTTCATGAGTCTGCAGAACAGACGCTTACGTTACTGGAAGACCTGCTACAGCTCAGTAGGCTAGACGCCGACAAACTTTCTCCTCAGATACAGGAAGCAGATGCGGCCGCGGTTATCAGAGATGCAATCCGATCAGTGGAACCGGCAGCCAAGCGAAAGAGCGTTGATATTGAAACGACCGGCGACCTGAACGAGATCGCTTGCCGCACCGACCCACAGCGGGTCCGTCAAATACTCATCAATCTCCTCACGAACGCAGTGAGACATAGCCCGGAAAAAGAAGCCATCACAGTCGATATCCGAGCGGACGCCGATTCGATGCGCTTTGACGTTGTAGATAGAGGAGAAGGAATAGCGGCTGAGGAGCAAGCCGCGATTTTCGAGGCGTTCGAAAGAGGCAGGGAACAGAAAGAACGCGGTACCGGTCTCGGTCTCACCTTATCGCGACAGCTTGCCCGCTTGTTAGGCGGGGATCTGACCGTCGAGAGTCGCCAAGGGCACGGAGCGAGATTCATCGTAAAGCTGCCGCGCTACTCCGAGGCTTCATGAAGACGAATTAACAGACGATTCAGACGCGGCTCACCGCACCGTGGGTAGGGTTCCATTCATGAGGGTACTAGTAGTAGAGGATGACCGTAAGGTCGCTGGTTTTATCCAGATGGGCTTGCGTGAGGAAGGATACGCCGTTGACGTCGCCAAAGATGGTGAAGAAGCGACGACGTTGGCGCACGTCAATGACTACGACGCAATCTTGCTGGACATCATGTTGCCGCGAAAGAACGGTCTGCAAGTGGCGTCTGAATTGCGCAGGGAAGGCCGGAAGACTCCAATCCTCATGCTAACGGCGCGAGACTCCACGGAGGACGTTGTACGAGGTCTCGATGCCGGTGCTGACGACTACCTGTCCAAGCCCTTTCGATTTGACGAGCTGCTCGCCCGGCTGCGGGCCTTGATAAGGCGCGGCGGCTCGACTCGTCTCGAGCGGTTGACATACGGCCCGCTCGAGCTGAATCGCATGAAGCATCAGGCTCGTACAGGTGCTCATGTGCTAGACTTGACGCCTCGAGAGTTTCAACTTCTTGAGCATTTCATGCTGCATCCGGAAGAAGTGGTTCGGCGTACTGAGTTGCTTGAGAAGGTGTGGGATATGCATTTCGACCCCGAAAGCAACGTGGTTGACGTACACGTCGGGAACCTACGCCGCAAGCTCCGTGAGGCAGGATGCAGTGATCTCATCCAGACCGTGCGTGGGGTTGGGTTCTGCCTGAAAACCAGCAACGCTGACAACTAATGCGGTCACTCCGCCGCGCCTTGGCGGTGCGGCTATCCCTAACCATCTTCCTGGCACTCTTGCTCATCTCGTTGTGGGCATTCTTGGGTACTCACTACAGTCTGAGCCGTCAGCTCGATGAGTCGCTGAAATCGACTCTACAGCTGCCAATAGTCCCTTCGCCCTCAACGTGCCGGGTGATCGGGAGAGCTTCACTCGATCCGCAACCGGAGAACAGCGACTTTCCACCCAGATGTGGGGTAGCAGGAGAATCCGTTCGCTGTACGCACCGGTCCCGATCAACGGCCAGGAAGGAGCAGCGGTGATCCAGGTCGCTGCGTCGCTCGGCCCCTTGGTCGAAGTAGAGCGCCGGATCTTTTTCCTGATGCTGGGGACCGTTCTGTTGGGAACGGCAGCAACCATTGTTGGCGCAGGATGGCTGGCTGGATTAGCCGTGGCACCCATTGCGGCCGTGACGGCCCAGGCTGAGGAGATAACTCCAGGCGTCGTGGGGAATCGTATCACTGCGCACGCGGACGTAGCGGAGTTCAAAGGTCTCGTAGGCGTCCTGAACCGAATGCTAGAGCGACTGCAGGGAGCGCTCCAGCAGCAGCGACGCATAATTGCAGATCTGGGACACGATCTCCGCACACCACTCACCGCCATGCACGGTGAACTGGAAGTAGCTCTACGAAACGACAGAAGCTCCGAACAATACCGAGCCGTGCTGGAGAGCTGCCTGGAAGAAGTTGAGCATCTTTCCTCTATCGCAGAGGCACTGGTGCTACTGGCCCGAATCGAAGCCGGGGAGTTGAAACCCGAACTCACGGAAACCGACCTCTCGCTGCTAGCCGAGGATGCTGCAAACCGCGTCCGTTCGCGTGCCGAGGGAAGAGATATCACCGTGCAGGGAGCACCGGTTGACAGCGCTGTAGCGCCGGCCGATCGGAAGATGATTGGCCTGGTACTGGATCATCTGCTGTACAATGCCGTACAGCACACCCCTGAAGGAACCCACATCGTGCTCACCGTGTACACCGGTGAAGGGAGGGCGATACTATCGGTCGAGGACAGCGGCAGGGGCATTCCCGACGACGTGTTACCGCACCTGTTTGAGCGGTTGTATCGAACCGACCAAGCGCGGACCAGATCCGCAGGTGCGGGGCTGGGTCTCACGATCTCTGCGGCGATCGTAGACGCGCACGGAGGATTGATCCGCGCGTCTCGCAGTGATCTGGGCGGACTAAAAGTCTCGCTGAGGCTACCGCTGACAACCACGTAATCCGTCGAGCTGCACATCGTCCGGAGATCCCGAGGTCAACCCGCGGTATGGGTAGCGCCAAAAGTCGGCTGGTGGGTAGCTTTCTGCTCTCGGTATGCCGGGGTAAAGGTCATGTTAGCCGCCCGTCGAGACCCCGGCGCATTGGATCGCGCACTAGGAGGATATAGAACGTGAAGAAGTTGACTACACCGCTGGGATTAACCGCTTGTGCAATAGCGCTGATCGGTTCGTCAGCCGCCGCACAGGGGAAACAGGAGTCCACACCGGCCGGCGTTACGGAAGAAACCATTGCCGAAGGTGAGGCTCTGTTCAAGGGAGCTGGGATTTGCTTCACCTGCCACGGCCAGGATGCCAAAGGCGTGCCCGGACTCGGGGCCGACCTCACAGACACCGAGTGGGTACATGCGGACGGTACCTACGAGTCCATCATAGAAACCATCACCAAGGGCACAACCTCGTCGACTGGCGCCGTCATGCCGCCCCGAGGCGGGCCTAATCTCACTGACGAGCAGGTAAAGGCATTAGCGGCTTACGTTTGGAGCCTGAGTCACAAATCGACCAAGTAGCTGATCTTATTTGAGAGAGCACGGCGGTCCCCGGGTACTCGGTGGGCCGTCGTGCTGGCGTTCCGCCCTGCGTACCTTCCCAAGACAAACCGCACAATTGTGAAGCAAACTTCATAGTATTCACAGAAATCCTTAATGTGTTTCGCTATTGACTACCTCCTCATGCGAATATCTTATTTTAGACAAGTGCCCCGAATGTGCTGCGTTCACTGTACCGCCGCGACATCCGGACAAAGGCCGTCTGCAACCGGTATCTTTTAGCCTCACCAGCTGTTGAGCGGAACTTGCCAGGCACTCAAGTACACAGGACTGACTGATGAACTCCAGATACCTAATTGCATTTCCGATCGTCTTCGCTCTGTCTGCCGGTTGCGCCGGAGGGGAGGCAGGGGGCGACGACACGTCTGTTGAGGCGGATCAGCCGGCCGCGGAGGAAGAAGCCCCCTCGGCCGATCCTTCCGGTGCAATTGACCAAGAACTGGCCGATCGAGGTGAGTCACTGTTCCAGTCGAAAGGTTGCATCGGATGCCACACCATCGGAACCGGTCGCTTGACCGGGCCCGACCTCAAGGGTGTCACCGAGCGGCGTGAGTTCGACTGGATGGCCGCCATGATGACGAACCCCGACTCAATGCTCAAAGACGACCCTGTGGCCAGACAACTCCTCGGTGAATACATGACGCCCATGCTGAACATGGGCGTGACGGCCGACGACGCCAGGGCAATCTACGAGTACTTGCGCAGCGAGGGACAATAGGAGCCACCTGGGTGGACCGGAAGAGCTGGCTCCTGAGCCGACAAAAAACACAAGTACGAACCTCATTCAGGAGCGAGTCATGCGATCCAACCGAGTGACGTGGGCCTTGACGCTCACGGCCGCCGCCGCTGTCGTGGCTGCGGTCAGCTTCCAGTCATGCGCGGGACGCGGCGGGGGTGCAGACGTGAGCGCCATCGCGCGTGAACGGGGCCTGAGCGACGCGGACATCCTAGCGGCGGTGAAAACGTACCAGCCGACCGGCCACATGGATGACTACATCATGATCGCATCCGGCGGGCACTCAGGGCAGGTCCTAGTCATCGGAGTCCCGTCCATGCGGCTTCTCAAGGTAGTCGCCGCGTTTACCCCTGAACCATGGCAGGGCTTTGACTACGGTGCTGACGATCACAGAGACCTGATAGCAAGCGGTAGAATGGCCGGACATGATATTACGTGGGGCGACACGCACCATCCGGCCCTGTCAGAAACGGACGCCGATTACGACGGCCAATTCCTGTTCATCAACGACAAAGCCAATCCCAGAATAGCATTGATCGACCTGCGCGACTTCGAAACAAAGCAGATCGTCACCAATCCGAATATGGGAACCAACCACGGCGGGTCTTTCGTAACGCCGAACACTGAGTACGTGATCGAGGGAGCACAGTACTCCGTTCCTCTTTGGACAGACTACGCAGATGTAGACCGCTACCAGGAAGACTACCGTGGCCTGGTGACGATGTGGAAGTTCGACCGCGAGACTGGTCGCATTGACGAAGCCCAGTCCTTCTCGATCGAATTGCCGCCTTATTGGCACGACCTGTCCGATGCCGGGAAGGGACCTTCTTTTGGATGGGCATTCCTCAACTCGTTCAACACCGAGATGGCGACCGGCGGCGTGGAAGATGGCAACCCACCCTTCGAGGCAGGTGCTTCCCAAAACGACACCGATTACATGCACATCATCAATTGGCAGAAGGCTGCAGACGTCGCCGCTGCCGGCCAAACACGAATGGCGCGCGGTCAGAGAGTCATACCCATGCAGACTGCGATTGATGAAGGCATCCTCTTCTTCGTGCCGGAGCCAAAGAGCCCGCACGGAGTCGACGTCACCCCCGACGGGCGTTACCTAGTCGTGTCGGGGAAACTCGATCCGAATGTGACCGTGTACTCGTGGGAGAGAATCGAACAAGCCATCAACAACGGTG
>JARRLJ010000331.1:0-3648 GCA_037387025.1 Gemmatimonadales bacterium | reverse complement strand
GCCCACGACTAGCCCGGAAAACTCACCGATAGAATAGAAATAGGCCTCTGTCTGGTGCATAAAGTAAGAGCTGCCAAGCACTTACTAAAGACCGGACGGTGAGGCCTATGACGACAGAGTGTATTCCCACGCAACTGGAATTTCACGCCCTGGGTAGCCGGGACGTGGTGGGCCGTTTTGACGGCGGCCAGATCAGCTCGGACGGTGGTGGGTTGCTGCTGCGGGAGGTGGATCGACGGCTGGGGATGCTGACGCGACTGGCCGATTGCTTCACCGACTACCGCAACCCCAACAGCATCGAGCACGACGTGGCCGCACTGGTAGCGCAACGGGTCTATGGACTCGCACTCGGCTATGAGGATCTCAACGACCACGATACGTTGCGTGACGACAGCCTGTTGGCGGTGCTGGTCGGCAAGCGGGATCTCACGGGTGAGCGGCGCGTTCGGGCGCGTGACCAAGGCCATCCACTGGCGGCCTCGAGCACCCTCAATCGGCTGGAGCTGAGCACGCCGGCGTCGGCGGCCTGTGATCGTTACAAGAAGATTGCCGCTGATCCGAAGGCGCTGGATAAGCTACTGGTGGATCTGTTCTTAGAGTCTTACGAGTCACCGCCGCGGGAGATCTGGCTGGATCTGGATGCGACCGACGATCCGCTCCACGGCCATCAGGAAGGTCGGTTCTTCCACGCCTACTACGGCTGCTACTGCTATCTGCCGCTGTATATCTTCTGTGGCGAGCATCTGTTGTGTGCACGACTCAGGCCATCAAACCAGGATGGGGCTGCCGGGAGTGTCGAGGAGCTCGAGCGGATCGTGACTCAGATCCGTAGCCGCTGGCCGAGCACACGGATCGTGATCCGCGGCGACTCCGGCTTCTGCCGGGACGCCATCATGAGCTGGTGCGAGGCCCACGACATCGGCTATGTGCTCGGTCTGGCGCGCAATCAGCGGCTGCATCGGGCCTTGGGTCGAGAGCTGGCCGAGGCCCGCGCCGAGCACGAGCACACGGGGCGGCCGGCACGGCGGTTCCGCGACTTCCGCTATCGGACCCGCAAGTCCTGGTCGTGCGAGCGGCGCGTGGTCGGCAAGGCCGAATACCTGCCGAACAAGGCCAACCCGCGCTTCGTGGTGACGAACTTACCCAAGCACCGCGCAGGCGCCAGGCGGCTTTACGAAAAACTCTACTGTGTGCGCGGCGAGATGGAGAACCGGATCAAGGAGCAGCAGCTGGGACTGTTTGCCGATCGCACTTCCAGCGAGACCATGCGGGCCAATCAGTTGCGGCTGTACTTCTCCTCGTTTGCTTACGTGCTGATGTACGGTCTGCGACGGCTGGGGCTCGACGGTACCCAGCATGCCAGAGCTCAGTGCACGACGATCCGGTTGAAGCTGTTGAAGATCGGGGTGCGGATCCGGATCACCGTGCGTAAGGTGTGGCTGTCGTTCTCCGAGGCGTATCCCTACGCGAGCGACTTCGCACAGATCCTGGCCAACCTACGCCGTTACCCAGCGTGGGCACCACCTGCCTGACGACCAGACATCGTCAACATCAGACAACCGGCTCACCCGGGGGTGAGCTGTGCTCGGCCATCAGCAGATCTCATCTAAACAAGGCGATCGACGGTAAAACCGTCGCCCAAAACGCAGCAGTCCACTCCCCAGCGCAATCCATCTCGTTTAAGCGCTCCAAATCGGCCCGAAACTACCTCAAATCGACTACTTCACTCCAATCGGTGATCCATCCGGGCTAGTTCTAGCTAGTTCTTGTCCCGAAAAGGTTTTTTTGGAGTTAACAAGCGAATAAAAGCTCCGGAAGTTTCGAGTAGAATTGAGTTGCAAGACAAAATTCAACCGAAACAACCGGAGCAGCAATGCGAGAGACCCGCACCGCTCAGCAGAGTATATTCCAGCCGCGTACAGACCACGAGATCGGTATCGAGCTGGCTCGCATGTCGGATTGGCTCGATCACCATCCTGAGCTGTTGGAGCTCGTTGCGGCAGATGTTCGGAGTGGGACGGGCCACCCGCAAGGTCGAAGTGGCCTGAGCATTGACTCGATCCTGCGCTGTGCGTTGCTCAAGCAATATCGTCAGGTCGACTACCGTAGCCTGGCGTTCTATCTCAGAGATTCGGTGTCTTTTGCCGAGTTTGCTCGCCTGGATGACCGGTCTGCACCTGGCAAATCGACCTTGCAGCGGCTCACCAGCTTGATTCGCCCGGAGACCTGGGAGGCGTTGGATCGACGCCTACTCGACGAGGCTCGAGCCGCGGGCGTGGAGTCGGGCGAGCGGTTGCGGGTGGACGCCACAGTCACGGAGACCCACATCCTGGAACCAACCGACTCGGGTCTGCTGTACGACGCGGTACGGGTGATGGTGCGGTTGCTGAAGCAGGCCCGAGCCTATGACCGAGCGGTGACGTTTAACAATCATCAACGCCTGGCGAAGCGGCGCCGTCTCGCGATCATGAATGCACGGACGAACGCTCGACGTCGGCCACTGTATGACGAGTTGCTTGCGGTGACGGAGCGGACCCTCGGGTTCTTGGATACCGCCGCCAAAGCCCTGCAAAAACAAGAGGATATGGCGACCTGGCGGGCCGAGGTCGGCCACTATCGATCTCTGATCGAGCGCGTGGTCGACCAGACCCGGCGCCGTGTGCTGCTGGGGGAGCGGGTCCCTGCAGAAGACAAAGTCGTCAGCCTGTTCGAGCCCCACACCGACATCATCGTCAAAGGCTCACGAGACGTTCAGTATGGTCACAAGCTCACGCTGTCGAGTGGTGAGAGCGGGTTGGTTCTGGATGTGGTGGTGGAAACCGGTAACCCTGCCGACAGCACCTGCTTACTGCCCATGCTGGAACGCCACCGGTTGCACTATGAGCAGGTCCCAAAGCAGCTGGCCGCCGATGGGGGCTACGCAAGTCGCGCCAACCTGGAGACGGCCAAGAGCATGGGCGTCGAACAGGTGGCCTTCCACAAGCGTGTCGGCTTGACGGTCGAGGAGATGACCGGCGATCGCTGGCTGTACAAGAAGCTGCGTAACTTCCGAGCGGGTATCGAGGCGGTCATCTCGTATCTGAAGCGCTGCTTCGGGCTGTCGCGCTGCAACTGGAAGGGACTCGACCACTTCAAAGCCTATGTGCGCAGCGCGGTATTTACCCACAACCTGGTGGTGCTGACCCAACGCCTTGCTGCGTCTGGCTGACGCCATCCCCGCCTCTCATACGCTCGACGGACCCGATTCGGGACAAGCCGTCCCTGTCGTTCAGAAATCGCCAACAAATGTAGCAACGCGGGTCCTTCCTGGGCGCTATTTGAGCCTCCACGCCCGCACTCAGCTTCAACGCATCAGACTCTCATCCCTCAATCAGCGTATTCTGGACACGTACTAGCTAGCTGATCCATCGTCACTGCGAACAGTTGCGACAAGGTTGGCAGGAAATGCACCCAGAGCTCGTTGTTCTCCAGCGCATTGAGCCGCTCCCGCTCATCCGTGGTGAGCCCCGGTCGCAGCCTTCGATCCCGCTCGGACTGACTGAGCCATTTTCGCAACGTCTCCGTCGTGCGCCCGATCTTCTGCACGATCGACTGCATGGCCGCCCATTGCGACTTGTACTCCGCCTGGTGCTCCAGCACCATCCGGAC
>JARRLJ010000330.1:0-3655 GCA_037387025.1 Gemmatimonadales bacterium | reverse complement strand
CCGGAGGGTGTACCCGCGAGCTCGACCACGGCGCGCACGGCGTATGCCACGGTCGTAGAGAACGGGAGTATTCCTGGGCGCTGGGTGGGTTGCTTGAGCACTGCACCCTCCCATCAATATCATGTTTTCATGATAGTGTCTTGTTAGCATGGGTGCCACGGCCGACTCTTCTTAGTGATTGGCGATTTTAGATCGCCGATTCGAGATTGGAATAGGGCGAACGAGTACACTCGTCGCTCGGCACACGGCAGTAAGCCCACGGATGAACGCGGGAATGTGCTGATTGACGCGGATGCGTAGGGCGGACCCTTACCACCCCTTACCGCCTCTGCCCGCCTCTGCCCGCCTCTTCTCACACGCGCAGTGCGCGCTCGCGGATCCTGAGACCCAGCTCCTGTAGCTGCTCCTTGGTGTGACCCTCGAAATGCCGTGCGCACACGGCTCCGTAGGCGGCGCAGAGCGACCGGCAGGCAGGGCCGCGCACCGTTTGATCGGCCATCTGAAACAGAATGTGGTCTTCCTTCTGAATGTGGCCGCGGATCAGGTTGACGTATCCCGTTGCCGCGTTCAACAGCCGGGCCCGCGCCTCCGGATCGCCAGCGCGGGCTCCGTCGAGCGCGCCGGCCATGTGTCGGGCGTAGCCGCGACCCTGCTGATGCTCCTGCAGCATGACGGCGATGGGGCCTTGGTCGCGAGGCATGCCGGCCGCCTGCAACTCCGGGAACAGCAGGTCTTCCTCCTTGCCGTGGTGACACGCGTCGGCGAAGAGCCGGATGAACGTCACGCAGTCCTCGAACGCGTCCACGTCCCAGCGATCTTCCTTTGCCGCACTCACCAGAACGGCCAAGGCATTCGCCACCTCGAGAATGTGTTGGTGCTCGTCCCGCAGGCGGGAAGTTGCGGTCTCGGCAGCGGTATCGGACATGGCGGATCCTCGGCTGAAGTGGATGACGACGCTCGCGCCGGGCGCGGTGCGGATGCACGGCTCGGCCCCATCGCTGAATAGTGGTACGATCTCGCTCCGGTGGCTAGCGAAATCCGGAACACGGATGTGCGATTGACGATTTTAGATCGGCGATTTGAGATCGCAGGTTCTGTGAGTGCCGCCCAACGCCTACGATACATAACTTGGGGCAGAATAGAATTGCCACGTGGGCGCGGAATAGGGCGAACGAGTAAACTCGTCGCTCGGCTCACGGCAGTAAGGCCGCGGATGAACGCGGAAACGGGCGGATCAACGCGGATGCACGCCGCTAATGAATGCTCCTGGGCGGTGAAGAGCGGACCCTTACCGCCTCTGCCCGCCCCTTACCGCCTCTTGTCAGTCAGGGACGGCAGCCGAGGGCCATCCCGCATGCCGCGGACGCGGTGCTTCGGGTGCCGCGTGGCTTGCGAGCGCACGTTTCCTCACGAGCGACCTTGGCCAAGAACTGTCTGAGGAACCCCGACACCCCGCGATCGATGAGGGGGAATCGGTCCCGCGTCGTCCATGCTACGTGGTAGTAGATGTGGTGGCACATTCTCTGGGCTTACCATACCTCCACCGAGAACCGTCATCCGTTTACGGCGAATGGGAGCCAAAACACACATAGCATCCAGGGGACGAGTATTGGCGAGGCACCTCCCAAGGTTCTCCTGGGCGGGGCGGGGCGGAGCCTTACCGTCTTTTGCCGTCTGTTCCCGTCCCTTACCGACCGTTCTTTGCCTGCCCTGGACGCAGTAAAGGCCGTGCGCCAGAATACGGTCTGTGCAACTCCATTATTAGTTAGGCGGACATGATGAGCGCACGATTCGCCGCAGCTTTTGGACTGCTAGGGATCAGTCTGACCTATGCTGAGGCGCAGATCCAGGGCGGGAGTCTAGAACTCCTGCTGCCGGGGACGGAATACCACCGGGCGGACATGCCCGCAAACCCGGCCGGCGTTTGGTGGGTCCTCCACGGTTCGACCGATGAAACCACGCTTGAGTCGATGGAGATTGCCGTTACGGCGTTTCGCACCTGTGGTGATGAATCGCCAGATGAGCAGAACGGACGCGCGGTCAGCGTGCGCGGCACTGGCAATCCCATCCTGCTCGTTCGAGGCCACCCCGACCTGACGGCCGGCCCTATGCGCACGGCGTTTCTGGATGACGGTGCCGCTGGCGAAGCCGAGCGGATCGAGACAAGGTGGGATGGCCGCCAGGTGATCGTGCGCCACGTGACCGAGGGCCCTCACGGGGATCAGCCGGGTAGGTATCGAATCGACTTGGCGGTCGGTGAGCGGCAGTTCGAGCTATACTCGGACGAATGGCATGGGGATGGTCACTGGCGCCTGCGGTGGATGGGGGATTTGAACCGAGATGGATGGCCTGACCTGCTGGTTGATGCCTCGTACAAGTACAGCGTCTACACGAGCTGGCTCTTTCTGTCCCGCGTCTCGGCCGGGCAGTTGGCGGTCACCGAAGTGGCAACATTCACGCATTCTGGGTGCTGAGACCCGATTCACGTCCACGTAACAAACCGATGTGATGGGCAGATCCGTTAGGCGGCACCGCGACTGGCAAACTGTTAGGCGGCACCGCGACTGGCAAACTGTATGGGCCGTTTGACGAAAGCAGTAGGCTGGCTGCTGTCCAAGCTCGTGAGGGAATCTGGTCGCCTTCCGACAGATCCGATTCCAGCAACATGGCCCGAATTGATAGCAGAGAGAGTACCCATCGCTGCGCGCCTTTCAGACACCGACCAAGAACGACTCTGTCGACTCATGCAACTCTTTCTGAAAGAAGTGCCAATCGAGGGGTGTGCAGGCCTTGAGGTGACCGAGGAGATCCGCGTGACGATCGCAGCCCAAGCCTGTTTGCTGTTGTTGGGTATGCCTTACCCCCGGTACACCCGAGTGCGGCGCGTTCTTGTGTATCCCTCAACATTCGTCCCCAAGACCGTGCAGTTGCCATCTTCAGGCCAATTGGTCCGCCCAGACGTGCCACTGCGCGGTCAGGCTTGGACGTCGGGGATTGTTGTGTTGGGGTGGGATGCAGTTGAGCGAGACACCAGAGTGTCGACAGACGGCGAGAATGTGATTCTCCACGAGTTTGCGCACATGCTCGACGCCGAGGATGGCAGCCTAGACGGTATTCCGGTCGTAGAGTCACCTGCGGCCTATGGGGCGTGGGCCCGTCTCGTGTCTACCCAGTTCAATGACCATCTTGATCGAGTAGAACGTGGCGAGTTGACCGTACTAGATCCATATGGAGCCGAGAATCGCGCAGAGTTCTTTGCGGTCGCCACTGAGGCTTTCTATGAGCGGGCAGCCAAGTTGCGTGATGCTCAACCTGGTCTTTATGCGTTGCTGGTCGATTTTTTCAAGATCGATCCAGCGCAATTGACATCCTAGTTGGATGGAAGGGGTGCTGCCCAGCAGGCGAATGATGCTGATAGGCGCGGTAGGAGTAGTGATATGAGCGCGGCTCTAGATCACGAATGACCGAAAGCCAGTGGCGCTGGCAAGTGATCGCCTGCAGCTCATTTGCAGAGTGGTCAGGTGGCAACTCATAAACACGAGTCCTAGAGAGTGACATGAGCCGATTCAGAGAGCTCTTTTACAAAGCCATGCCGGTCTTTGTCGTCCTCCTTATCGCAAACGCGGTGCTCTGGGCTCTGGAGGGCTTGAGTGGT
>JARRLJ010000329.1:0-3659 GCA_037387025.1 Gemmatimonadales bacterium | reverse complement strand
AGATCCGGCAACTACTTACGGGGACAGCCATGGCCAAGGGCCCGCGGCTCGGTCACCCATAGCTGAAGCGACGTCGGCGCCCGCTTCGCCTAGGCGACAGTCGGTCTTGCCGAGCGGCGGCTGTCAGCCGTCGTCGTTGCCTCCTATCGGTTTTCCTCTGCAACGGCCCGTTTTACCTGCTCCATCCACTTCGGAACCACCCTAATGAACGACGCTGTGTTGCGGCCCGTGGTTCCCTGGACGTAGATGATGCTCCCGTCCGGGTGTGCGGCCTGTGAGCGCATCCAGGTATCAACGAAGAGAGCATCGCGAAACCAGAACTCTGGCTTGATGTCGGGATACTGCTCGGACCCGCCCATACGGACCTTGTACCAGACATCTCCGGTTCTGTAGACCAAGGTCGTGCTATCGAGCCACAAGGGATCGAGACCCGCTCCCACGCTGTAACGCCTCTCCCTGCTGGGGTAGGGTTCGAGAAAGACTTCATCCCGGTCCGACTCGGTGGACAGATATGCAAGCCACCTACCGTCGGGTGAAATGGTCGCCCTGCCCTGATGTCCCGGCAGATAGATCGTGTCTACCGTGAGTGGCTCGGCGGTCAAGTCAACGATAGCGATATCTGCTGCCGTCTCCCGTAAGTCGACCTGACCCACGAGCAGCCCGGCAGCCGACACCTGCGATGGTCTGAATGCTGACTGCAGCAGAGTATCGGGATCCCCCGGCTCGGTATGAGACCCGATGAGGATCACGGCGGAATCACCGGCGTTTTCACGAAAGTTGAAAATGACGCGCTCACCATCCTGGGTCCACCTGGGTTCCTTGATGTCCCAAGCCGTGAGCCACTTCCTGTCACTCCCGGTGACCAGGTTGTAGACCCACAGCTCCCGGCCGTACACACCTTGTTGAACCACCACCATTCGAGTGCCGTCCGCACTCACGTCGAACTGTTGCACTCGTACCGGTGGGATAGGCAGCTTCTGGGTGGGATTCACACCGTCGGCCTTGACGAAACGGCCGACTCTCGAGTCCTCGCCCGGAACGAAGAACAGGTTGCCGGATTCGGTCACTTGGAACTGACCAACACCCAACGCGCCTTCGATTCGCAGTCCTGGCTCCACGTTGGCAGGTCGACCGATGACGTTGTACTGCTGGTCGAGAGCCGCGGCTTTCAGCCAGCCGTCCTGCGAGACGAAGAGCAGGTACCGATCGTCCACCACCCGCAGGTCCGTTGCGATGAGCGGACTGCGACCGTCTGCCGTGCCGGCGGCGCTGAACTCCAGTATCCGGTGTACCCGGCCCTGCAGATCGGATACGAAAGCAAGGTTGTAGTCGCCGTTGGAGCACAGAACAGTGTCGTTTCGGGGAGCTACGTGGGGCTGCGCGCACCCCTCGGTTCGGGGTACATCAGACTGTGCGCCACTGCGCATGTCGATCAGGCTCATGCCCCGCTCCGGGTCAAGGTCTACTATGGCGACGGTATCAACCAGCCCCCAATGCGCGCCGAAAGGCCGCTGCAGCTCCGCGACGACCATGGTGCCGGGCCTGTCGACTCGAGTCTTCTTCAGCTGGTTGCCACTCACAAAAGCGACCCATTCATCGTCGGGCGAGAGGAGCGGCTGGTACGCAGCGTCGGTTCCGGGGATGGGGTGCTGATCGAAGTCGACCAAGCTGTGGTACCACAGTTCCGTCGTACCACCTCGATCGGCGACGTAGACCAAGAAGTCTTCGCGTGACGAAACGACGAAGGAGGTCCAGCCCCCGCCCCAGGGAGTTTCCATGGCGAACGCAAGCGGCGCAGAGTCTGGCAACGCGATATGGTACGCGTTTGGAACGGTTGAAAACCGGCGGGCGAGCAGAATGCCGAACGATAGCACAGCCACCAGGCCCACGCTCCATCGCAGCGGGTACCTCGCAAACGTATTCCGCGCTCTGTCGGCCCTTGGCGTGTAGACCGCGGATGAGGTCGGCACCGCGGTCCCAGGATCGGCTAGCGCCCCCGCAAACTTTGCTGCGCTTGCTTCTCCCAAGTCCTCTACATGTGGCTGATCCTCCGTAACGCTCACGAGGGCCTGCGTCACGGCTACGGTCGCGGGGTCTGGTTCGATGTCATATTCAGACCGGAGTCTCTGGGCAAACTTCTCGTAGAACCGTAGCGCGGCTGCTCGGTCTCCGGCGTCCGCCAAAGACTGGATGAACCGTCTTGCCTCACTTTCGTCGGTGGCCACCAGCTGCAACGCTCGCTGCGCAGTACGCTCGGCGTCCACCAGGCGGCCCGCACTGATGTGTTGGTGTGCCAGCGCCCAGGCGGCTCCCGCAGCCCTCTCCCGCAGCCGCGTGCGCTCGTCATCGAGCCAGCGCTCGAACTCGGGTGCGTAGCGGACGAACAGGCCTTCCAGCAGATCGCCGCGATACAGCTCAAGTGCCTTCTCATGCTCGCTATTGCCGACTGCTAGCTCGAACTCGACCACGTCGCACGATATCGATGTTTCGTCAATCGCCACAGAGCTCTTCCCGCGACCCACGACGGCACTCTCGCCCAGTTCAGTTCGCAATACGTGCAGCGCTTGGGTCAACGAATGGCGCGCCTGTTCTTGGGTGGCTTCGGGCCAGAAGAGGGCGACCAGCTTGTCCCTGCGGTGGAATCCTCGGGGTCGTGCGATGGCGAGATAGGAGAGCAGTCCCAGACGCTTCGGCTGGCGCGGCAGCGTTTCCGACTCTCTGCCGGCAGCATCGCGTATCTCGATCGAACCCAGCAAACGAACCGTGAACTTGGCCACTAGGGCCAACCGCGGATCATTCGCGCCCATGTGATGGCAGTTGACGGTTCTGTGAGCATCGTGTGACACGCCCTCCCTATCAATCGGCAAGGTACGGGCCGGGAGCAGAGACGGCCAGAGGAGAACGGCCTCCATGGGTGCGAGGCCGGTGTCGCTCTTTGCTCCAGTAGAACAATCCAAACTGGGGCCGATTCACTGTCTACGACGGATTGTCTTGCCGGTGGCCTTCGGGACACAACCACCTGGTCGTCGTGCGCACGCACACCGCGTGATGGGAGGCCGCTCGGTCATCTACCCAACATTCTCACCACTTACTGGAGGCGTGTTATGAAGAAGTCCCTTATCCCCGCTCTCGCCGTGTCCATGTTGGTAATCGCGTGCGCCCAGGATGTTCCGACAGTACCCGATTCGCCGCAGTTCAGCGAGCACGCAGCTCTTATCGAGATTCCGCTTGAGAACGTTCCGATCGATGGCGTAAACCCGTGCACGGGTATGTACTTCACCGGTACCTCGACGGGCACCTTGTGGATTCAGCCACATCCCAACAACCGTGTGATCCGCATACGGACCACGAGCACGACGAGTGACGGCTACACGGGCCACTATGAGGAGACGTGGACGGGTAGCAACCTGCCTGGACCAGCTGGACCGGGCGACGTCTCCGCGCGCACCTTCAACGTCGAGATGTCGAGTTCGTCCGGCTCTAGATATATGGTGCACCAGGTTTTTGTTCTTGATCTCAAGACGTCGCCACCGACGGTCCGCGTGGAGCGACTCGAGGCGACTTGCATACGCCCCTAGGTCTCACAGGGTTCTCACACCGTTTCGATGCTAGCGCCCGACTCCGTGTCGGGCGCTCGGTCATCGTATCCATTCCACCAT
>JARRLJ010000328.1:0-5153 GCA_037387025.1 Gemmatimonadales bacterium | reverse complement strand
CCGGCATGATGTTGCTGTTCAGCCGGAACAGGTTCATCGGGTCGTATTGACCCTTTATCTGCGAGAGTCGTTGGTAAGCCGGGCCGTAATTCCCGGAGGCCGTCTCGTCGATCTCCCACTCAATGTTCTGATAGTAGCCACCCGTGAACGGCTCCAACTGGTTGTACCAGTCACGAGTGGCTGCGATCGCCTCCTCATCTTGAGCCGGGTCATTCCACAAGCTCACGAAGAGTATCATCAGTTCCGCATTGCGATGGGGGAACGCAGTGGCCAGTTCATCGACGCGTCCAACTGCACCACCGGCCGTGTGGGCGCCCATCAAGATCCGGGGATCGGGCCGATAGGCTTCGATCATCGCGTCGACAAAGGCCGGCGTAATCTCCCGGACCATACCGTTCTTGGCATACGATCTAATGCCGTGATGCGCCAGCGCATCCTCTTGCGTCTGCATCACCGTGTAATCCTGTACGGTTACACCGTTGTCGATCGGCTGGCCCACGCGCAACAGAGCTGCAATTTCCTTCTCACCGGCAGCTGGGTCGCCGGCATACACGATCTCCATGCCCAGCACGCCCTGGCCCTCCGGCATGGTCATCATGGCCGGGCCGACATAAAGGTCATCAGATAGTCCACTATACCAACCGGCATAGAAGTCGAGCACTTCGCGCGCCTGCTCTATGGGCCAGACAACTGTTCCCGACAACACTTCGAGTGGGAAGGGATGCAGCTGGAACTCGAACTCAGTAACGACGCCAAAATTGCCGCCGCCGCCACGGATCGCCCAAAACAGATCGGGTTCCGCTTCTTCGCTGACCCGTCGGGTCTGCCCATCAGCCGTGGTGATCTCGGCGGACTTCAGGTTGTCGATCGCCAGCCCGAACTTGCGGTTGAGACGACCAAAGCCGCCCCCGAGGGTGAAACCGGCAACCCCAGTGTGGGAAACAACACCAGCGGTCGTGATCATTCCGTGCTGTCGTGCAGCCGCGTCGAGTCCGTTCAGGAGGGCCCCGCCTTGAGCGAACGCGCTGCGTCTTTCGGGATCCGCCCTCACCGTATTCATCTGCGACAGGTCGATCATCAATCCACCATCGCACACAGACTTGCCCGGCCAGCTATGGCCGCCGCCACGTACGGCGACGAGCAACTCTCGTTCGCGCGCAAAAGTCACCGCGTTTCTCACATCCTCTGCGCTGAGGCAGCGAGCGATCAGCGCGGGGTGCTTGTCGTGCATTCCGTTCCAGATCATGCGCGCGGTGTCGTACTCCGGATGACTGGAGAGCAGGACCTGGCCCGAGATGCTCTCGCCAAGTTCGTTGATCGCCGCTCGCTCCAACTCTATCTCCGCACCGTCGAGCGACACGGCCGGGATGCTCGAGTCAGCGCCCCTGGCCTCCCTGCGTTCACATCCAGTGAACAACGGTGTAGATCCGGCAACACCGGCTGCGATAGCCGATTGAACGAATTGACGACGGTCCATTACTTACCTCCTGGAAGTTCCATTGACTGGCAAATACGCACGCCGCACCTCACCGCATGGTGAGGCGCAGCGTCAGCGTCAGCAATACTCGTTTGTTTGAGTCCGTCGCAGGCTCGTGCGGTCACGTCTCAAGAGAGGCAACAAGACCCGACCATGGTCCGTAGCGCAGACAGGCTTACAACGGCTCTAAGGGCGACGCGCCAAACTAGAAACTGGTACCTGATGCGTCAACTTTGCACTTTTTTTCACAAGGGCACGGGCTTCGGAAACCGCCTGAGCGCTTTGCCACTCCGTTAAGGCGGTGTAGGATATCTAGAAATGTCGGTCGACTCAACACGCGGTTGACCGCCTGTAAGGGAGATCAATGAACAGGGGATACCGGTTACTCAGTATTGTCCTTACCGCCGCGTCGGGTGCAACTGCCTGTAATACCGGCAACTATCCGCAGGAAGGTACAGCTACACCAGTTGACATAGTCTTGTCTCCGTATCTGGGTCGGTTGGTGACCGTAAATGCTGTGATCGATGGGGACACAGTCAAGCTCATCTTTGATACTGGTGGCGGTGAGACAGTTATCAGCCCAGAAGTGGCTAACCGGATTGGGTGCAGTCCTACTGGAAGAAGTGTGGGATATAGGATGAACGGCGACCGAGTAGACGTGACCTTGTGTCGCGACGTGACCGTAGTGATCGGAGACGTGTCATTCGAGCACGAACAGTTGGGCGTGTGGGACCTGCAGTCTCTCTTGCCGGACGAGGCACCACCCATCGATGGCGTGCTGTCACTGAAGACGATGGCAGCTCAGCCATTTACTCTCGACTTGCAGAGAGGACGATTGACGCTGGAGACCGAGGCAAGTTTCGACGACCGCATCCAAGGCATGACGCGGTTGGGGAGCCGGATAGCGACGGGCACTGACGGTGATGAGCTCACAGTGTTCGTTCGGGGAGAAGTCGACTCTGAAGCCTGGTTTCTCCTGGACAGTGGGAACTTGGATGTCGTGCAGGCCGCACCGCATCTGGGTGCTGCAGTGAGTGGCACATCGTCTGAACCGTGGAAGCACGATCTAGCCCTCGGCGGCTTCCCTGCGATCGCCACTTCTTTCCGTACCCGAGACATCATCTATGACGCAGTACTGTCGGAGGAGTTCATGCGCAATTGGGTGTTCGCGTTCGATCTCGAGTCCAACCAAGTCTGGGCCACCATGAATGAATCCAACCGATAGGAGGGGTCTGGCCGTGATCGAGTGTATTGGCAAGACGCCTTTGATCGAACTGCGCAAGATCGTGCCCGACGGGCATGCTCGCGTATTTGCGAAGCTGGAAGCGCAAAACCCTACCGGCAGCATGAAGGACCGTATGGCCGTCTCGGTAGTGGACCGAGCACTGGAATCGGGAAGGCTCGCTGCCAGCGGGACCTTGGTGGAATACACGGGGGGTAGTACGGGTACTTCGTTGGCGTTCGTGTGCGCCGCATATGGTATCAACGCCTCAATGATCACCTCCGACGCGTTCAGCCAGGAGAAGCGAGATCACATGCGGGCACTCGGAGCGAATGTGGTCGAGATCCCGAGTAAAGACGGAGGCATTACCAAACAGCTCATTGAACGGATGATCGAGCGCGCTGCGGAACTCAGTGCGGTTCCCGGTGCCTTCTTTGCGGATCAGTTCAACAATGTGGATGCAATCGCCGGTTACAAGCCACTCGCGGAAGAAGCCTGGGCACAGTCAGGTGGGCGCATTGATGCGTTCGTACAATCGGTTGGGACTGCTCATTGCATCGCCGGCGTTGCGGAGGTGCTGCGAAGCCACAATCCGCAATTGAAGGTCGTGGCGGTCGAGCCCGCCGAGTCAGCGGTTCTATCCGGCGGCGAGCCTGGTGCGCATGATATCGAAGGGATCGGCGCGGGCTTCGTGCCTCCGCTCTGGCGGGACGATATCGCAGGCGACATCGCTCAGGTTACGACGGATGACGCCAAGGAGATGAGTCGTCGCCTGGCGCGAGAGGAGGCACTGTTCGCCGGCACATCATCCGGAGCAAACGTCGTTGCGGCGCTGCGGGGTAAATCCTACCTCCCTCCCAGTACATCCTCGAGCATCACATCATGGAATGCCTCGCGCTCCTCGAGAAATACGGCGTGCGCGGAGTTTTCGAACCAGATCATCTGCTTGCCGGCGGGAGCATCCAGCGACTCTAAGTAATCCTCTACGAGCGCGCCGGGCGTCTTGTAGTCGAACCTGCCAGATAGGAAGAACACAGGAACGTCCAACCGGGGAACTTGGTTCGGTATATCCAATCCGGGCGCCCAACCAAGATCGGCCCTGAGCGGCGACGACCAGTAGAGCTGCTCCCACTCGTCCTGGTTTGCAATGTCTTGCTGTGTGTACTCGCTAGCCGCGGTAAGCGTATCGATCAGAATCGGGTACAACGACGCGTCATGAATGTCTCCCAGTCCGAACTCCTCGAGCCAGGGGACCACGTCCTTCCACCTGTTCCATTCGACCTCCGGGTACAACTGGATCGTAGATAGCTCGTCGATCGCCTCCTGAACGCCGAGTTCGGTGGCCCTGTCCAGGGCCGCCGCGTGAGCGAGTCGCATCGTGCGCTCGGCGTCGACGAACTGTCCCACGCCGATGTACGCACGTAGTAACTCTGGATGGTCTCTTGCCGTGAACAGACCGAGCACCGATCCCCAAGAGGCTCCCATGAGGTATACGGCATCCGATGCAAAACGCTCACGCATCATCACTATGAGTTCCTGCGTGTCCGACAGCAGTTGCTCGAGGGTGATGGATTGCGCATCGATCCCCGGGCTGTAGGACTTGCCGCAACCTCTTTGATCCCAGGTGACCACCGTGAAGTGCCGCTCGAGGCCACCGAACGCGAACCGGCCATAGAAAATGGCAGGACTGCCCGGACCGCCGTGCAGGTAGATTAGGACAGGATTGGCCACGTCCTGCCCCCGGATCAGAATCCACTGCTCCACACCGCCGAGCACCACCGGCTCCAATGAGGCAACCCCTGCCTCGCTAGCTATTGCTTCTGTGTAGCTGCCGTCCCGCGCCGGGTTCCCGGGACCGCCCTGCACTTCCGTTCCCGTGGATACCGGATCGCCGCAAGCGATCAGTACCACGACTAGCCCCAGTGCCGTCATCCCCCTAAGAGCACTTGATTTCATCTCCGCCCCCTGAGCCAGGCCAGAATCGTTCTTTGGCCCCGCAGCACGGTATTGACCTGAGCATCATAGCTTTGTAGTATACCTATCAACAGTTTAGGCGTAATCTCTTAGTGAGTGTACGTAATACCTATCAACAGGTCAAGGTCACCGTGAGCGATGATAAAGGAAGACTGCTGCAAGGCACCCTGGACGTCCTGATCCTCAAGGCGCTTCAGAGCGGACCACGCCACGGATACGCTCTGTCCACTTGGATTCGGGAAACCACTGAAGGCGTTCTTCAAATCGAGGACGGCGCTTTGTACACCGCCCTTCACCGCATGGAGAAGCGCAACTGGCTGAGCGCCGAGTGGGGATTGTCGGACACCAACCGGAGAGTCAAGACGTATAGCCTAACGGCGGCCGGCCGCGAGCAACTCGAGGCTCGATCGAATAGTTGGAACGAATACGCCGACGCAGTGGCCAAGATCCTGGAGTCAACCTGACCCCAACTGGTGACGC
>JARRLJ010000327.1:0-3672 GCA_037387025.1 Gemmatimonadales bacterium | reverse complement strand
CAGAGACCTCGCCACCGGCGTCGGACGATGTCCCGGCCGATACGTTGCCCTGGCGCATCGAGCGGCAGGCGGAGACCGACCATGCAGATGAAGAGCATACGGCCGAACCCGTACTATCGACCGCTGTTCCGTCGTCACCAAGAGAGCCGAGGAGAGCATCACAGCCGCGCCGCGCGCTGACTCTTAGCACCCACAAACGCCACAAGCCAAGAGGCGTCCGCATCGCTTTGGCCGCGACGTTGCTAATCGTTGGTGGCGGCGCGGTACTGTGGTTCTCCGACATCCTGCCGTTTGGGCGTGGAGGGAGTGGTGGCGACGGTCCAGGCACAGCCGAACCGGTCGCCGGAGATACGGCCTCGACGGCCGCCCCAGGTGATGCGGCCGGCGGGCCGTTGGGTCCACAGCAGCTAGAAGACATAGATTCACTTGCACGGATTGCGCTCGACTCGGTCGCGCCGCCGGTGGTCAGTGTTCCGTTGGACAGTCTGACCGACACGGCGAGACCTGCGGTGGTACCCCCTACTGGAAGCGATACAGTACCGAGCGTTCCGCAGGGCGCCGCAACTCAACAAGTCGACTCGGTCGGCGGGGTGGATTCAGTACTGGCAGTGGGAGGGCTCGCCGTTCAGAGCGTGACACAGATCGAGACAGGCGGATACGTCGTCGCGCAAATGCTGGACTCGGGCGAACTCCTAACGCTAACTGTAGTGCCGCTTGGCAGTGACTCCGCGGATCCGACTGCAACCGGGCAAGTACAGGTCGAGTTCCTTGGGGACACCGCCGTTGGACGAGTGCTGTTTGGAGGGTACACGGTCAGGGCGAGCGGGGTGGTAACGGCTGAAACGATGGAGCGGTTGCTGCTGCAGCTAGTGGAAGTTCCGCCTTCGGTTCCGTGAATACGCGGTGGCCACACACCGACGTAGTGCTGACCGAGGAAACCGTAGGTAGCTACGCGCCGATTAGGATTCGCCAACCAGAGGGTACCTACCATCTAACACCGGCTAGCCGGATTACACTGCTGACGATTGGCAAGCAGCAAGGCCTCCTGAGCGGCATCGGAATCGACTGGGGATGCGGCACAGGCTGTCTCGCCATAGCGGCAGCCAGAATCCCGTCGGTGCAGCGGGTGATTGGCTTGGACAGCTCGAGGCCCGATGTCGAGGCCGCCCGCGAGAACGTGGCACTGAACGATGTCGCGCACCGTGTAACCATCTTTCACTCGGACTCATTTCGACCGTTTGCGGACTCGGACCGACACATAATGGCGGAGCTCGAAGGGGCAGTAGATTTCGTGGTTGCGAATCCATCTGCCAGCCACGGTGACGACGGTTTCTCGTCGAGAAGAAGAGTCATTGCCGAGGCAAAGGATTTTCTGAAGAATCACGGCCTCGTTTGCCTTCAGATATCGATCCAGTATTCCGCTGCGAGGATCGACTCGTTGATCCGAGACAATCCAGGATATAGTCATGAAGGAGTCCTGCGTAGTACCCATTGGGTGTCGTTCGACCTGGAGCGGAATGACTTGCGTCGCCTGTTGGATGATTATGTCGCCGAAGAACGAACCGGGGGGCTTCGCTACGAGTTCGGCGACCCAAGAGATGGTGGGGCATCGGTCATCGATGCCAGGACGGCCCTGGCCTTGTACTGTGAATCGGGAACAAGCCCATTGACACAATGGCAGGTCCACGCCTTCAGGTATCAGCGGTTCGGGCCATAGTAATCTACTTGGATGCCAGCGGAGCGGCGGCTGCTCTACCAAAGGATCCCCAGCGTGATAGACACGATTACACGATACTCACCGATTGTCCTCATTGTGATCTCACTCGGCGTTTGCACATCCACGAGGCAGATCTCGTTCACCGACGTTACCGCTGAATCGGGGATTCGATTTCGCTACACGTTCGGCGATACCACATACGAAAATATTCTGGAGAGCAGCGGTTCAGGGGTAACCGTTCTGGACTACGATGGTGATGGCGATATGGATGTTTACCTACTGAACGGTACGTACCTGGCCGGCATCAGTGATCTCGACGGCCGTCGGTTCGCAAATACATCCAATGAACTGTACCGCAACAACGGCGACGGGACATTCACCGAGGTGGCCCGGCAGGCGGGCGTCGACGATCGTCAATGGAGCATGGCGGCGGGGGCTCTGGACTACGACGGTGACGGGGATACGGACATATATCTGTTGAACTACGGACCCAATGTGTTCTTCGCTAATAATGGTGATGGCACGTTCACCGACACGACGGATTCGTTGGGGCTCGAGGGTCCGGCAACTCTTCACGGATATACAAAGTGGAGTGTAGGAGTGGCCTTTTGGGATTACAACGTCGACGGCGCGGTTGACTTGATGGTGGGGAACTTTCTCGCCTTCGATCCCAAGTACGTGTCGCCCACTATGCCGGACATGATGCCACATCCTTCGGAGTACGATGGTCAGGCGTCGCTGCTCTACAGGCAGGAGCCGAACGGGAGCTTCACCGAAGTAACCGCGGAAGCAGGGTTATCCTACCCAGATTCGAAATGCATGGGCCTCACTGTGTTTGACTATGATGACGATGGTGACTTGGATCTCTTCCAGGGTAACGATCACCAACTGAACTTTCTGTTTCGCAACGACGGGGTCGCGGGATTTCACGAAGTGGGTGAAGCCAGTGGAATAGCTGCGAACGATCAGGGCCAGCCGACAGGCTCAATGCACGGCTCGATTGGCGATGTGGACGGTGACGGCCTAATCGATCTGTTGGTGACCGACCTCCGTTACGGAGCTCTCTATCGCAACCGCGGGGACGGAACATTCGAGGACATCACACAGCGTAGCGGAGTAGCAGCGGCATTTCGGGGCAAAGGCCAATGGGGAGCGGCTTTGTTCGACTATGACAATGACGGTGACTTGGACATATTCGCAGCCAACGGAACGGCTGAAGAGCTGGTTCTCCAGTTGCCTCTTTTGCTCCAGAACGACGGCAACGGGCGATTTCGTGACGTGGGCCGTGAGCTGAGCGACTATTTCGGGAAGGAACGTTCCGGCCGAGCTGCTGCCGTATGGGATTACGACGATGACGGGGACTTGGACATCATAGTGTCTCATGTGGATCTGGAAGCCACTGCCGTGCTGCTGCGAAACGATGGTGGGAACAGCCGTCACTGGCTGGGGCTGACGCTGAAGGGTTCCCATGGTCCTGCGTCGGCAATAGGGGCAAAGGTAACGTTGACCAGTCCGACGCGGACCCAGGTGAAGATCAACCAGTGGGCCACCAGTTACTTGTCATACAACGACCCACGGATGCACATTGGACTTGGTGACGACTCAGGGGTCGAGCGACTGGAGATCCGCTGGCCCAATGGGGATGTCGACGTCGTGTTGGATGTTCCTGTGAATCAATACCTGACGGTGCTGCAGGGTGAGGGGATCCGGTAGCGAGGATCGATGTCGCTCGCAACTCCAAGGGAGTTTTCCATGCCACTTCAGTAGGGCATCAATGCGATCTGCTCCATGACAAGCTTAAGAGCTCTCGGCGGTGTGGCCCGCGTTCCATTCTTGTTGCTGCCGGTCACGTTGATTGCATCCGGTGCTGCCGCAGCGGCGTTTGAGGGACATTTGAATTGGACACGCACGGTAGTGGCCGTGGTGGGGCTCACATCACTACACATGGCGGTGAA
>JARRLJ010000326.1:0-5674 GCA_037387025.1 Gemmatimonadales bacterium | reverse complement strand
CGAGCTAGTTCTACCGGGGACTGTACCGCTCGCGCGTTCGCTCTTGCCCTCTCCACCGCCTCCGCAGCTACGTGTTGGCACTCCTGACGCGTCAGCCCCCTATTCGCGGTGAACCCCCACGCACCAGCTGCCAACGCGCGCACACCTATTCCGGACATCTCACTGTCGCTCAACTCGGTCACTCGACTGTCGCGAGTGGAGATGGACTGAGTCCGTGTATTGACGATGCGGACATCAGCATAGCCTGCCCCAGCTGTACGGGCAGCATCGAGGGCGAGCAGGCAAAGCTCTTTCAGAGACACGCCGCCTTGGCTATCCAGTTGGTCAGATAGGAACGCACCAGCGGTAGCTCGCGCTGGTACAGAAAGCGCTGCGGCTACCGCCGAAGTGTTTCTAACAAAGTCGCGTCGTGTCTGAGCCATTAGTACTTCCAATTGCTTACGTAACGCAGCGAATATTATAGATACCGTTGAAACACGCAATAGTTATTTGTTGAGTAATGATCTCACTTGCGATCGCGTTTACTGCAAATCGGAGCGTCACTGGCCTCGTTGGTTGTTGCACTCGTCACTGAACAGCTGCAAAATCAAGTTTCGTCGGCACAGTGACTGAGAATCAGGCTCCGGATGAACTGAATGACAGTCAGTGAGATGAGTCACATCGACCCACAGCCCAATTGGACCTAAGCGCAGCTATGGAATTGATGAGAAGGCTACAGGGTAATGGCTGCGCAGTTGTTTCAATCTCGATATCACTGCAATGCGAGTGGTACAGGAAGGCTGGTGTTGGTGAACAGCCTAGACACATGGTCGATCGAGCGCGACTGTCGTGTTGAGTGATTATGAGCAGGTGAGTTGGTGAGTTTGTGGCCTGGAGATCTTAGAGCACTTGAAAACCGCGCAGCATCGTGGCTAGTTGATCTGTGTCGAGAAGGAATGCATCGTGCCCATTCGCAGAGATGATTTCCTCGTATCTCACGGTCCGGCGCAGATCTTCTAGGATATCAGCTCCCAGCTTCACCTCTGTCGCTGGGTACAGGCAATCTGAGCTGATCCCAACCACCAGTGTGCGGCACGTCACACGGTCCAGTACATCGATCACGCTCCCGCGGCCTTCGGTTACGTCGTGGAGGTCCATTGCGCGACTGAACAGGAGGTAGGTGTAGGGATCGAATCGCTTTCTGATCCTCCGGCCGTGATGCTTCAGCCATGACTCCACATTGAACAGTCCTGGGTCACGCAATGAGACTCCTGGGTTCTTGAACCATGCACGGCCGAATTTTGCATCGAGACCAGCTGGAGAGCGATAACTCAACATCCCCACTCCGCGTGCAAACATCTGACGACTTTTGGAGACTACTTCGTTCTCGGCTAAATCGATGCTGATGGCACTACGTTGTAACCAGTTCAGGCCGATTTGATAAGGCGACGTCTTGAGCGGTGCCGCTACCACTGCCACAGTATCTATCATGTCGGGCGCCTCGATAGCCCATTCCCAAGCAATCATCGCCCCCATACTAGGGCCTATCACCAGGTTGACACGTGGAATCCCTAGAGCACCAAGAAACAACTTCTGCACGCGCATCATGTCGCGGGGGGTCAGTAGCGGGAATCGATCCAGGTAGGCTTTCCCGTCCCCCGATGGAAATCGCGGACCCGTGGTCCCATAACATCCACCGATGAGATTCGGGCAGACGACGAAATGAGTGTCAGTATCTATGGCTTTTCCCGGCCCTACCATGGGCTCCCACCAGCCCGTGGGTTGGCCGGCGAACTCACCTGTCACGTGGCAGTCGGTCGTCATGGGGTGAATGATGAGAACGGCGTTGTCACGCGCCTGATTCAGCTCACCCCATGTCTCGTAACTGACCTGAATGGACGGAAGGGTCCCACCGTAATGTGTGGTGAACGGTTGGTGGAGTTCGATGTGGACAACCTTCCCCAACTCCGCCGTGGGCGAGCTCCACCAGAGATCACGATGTTCGTCTTTCATCGGATCTGCATGGATCAATTTCGCGTTGTACAGAATTAACGGGACTATGGGGCTTTCACCGTCCTTGATCACGAAACCGGCATCTGCAAGCCCCTTCCTCCAAAACTCCGAGTTCTCGGCCAGCCTATCACGTCGTTCGGTGCTGCGATTGAGGATCTCGATTACCTTGAGAGCACCCGCAACCAGCGGCGGCGCCATCGTGTTGCTGAACAGATACGGCCGAGCCCGCTGCCGGCAGAGCGCGACGATCTCCCGCCTACCCGATACACAGCCTCCTGCAGCTCCGCCCAGAGCCTTGCCCAACGTCGTCGTTATTATATCGATCTTGCCCAGGACTCCGAAATGCTCAGGAGTACCCTTCCCCGTTTGCCCAATGAAACCAGTGGCGTGACTGTCATCGACAAAGACCATTGCATCGTATTTGTCGGCCAGCGCACAAATCTCATCGAGCGGAGCGAGATCGCCATCCATGCTGAACACTCCATCGGTCACGATCAATCGAGCCCGTTTGTCCTGGTGCTCGCCTAGTTTCTGCTCGAGATGATTCATGTTCGCGTGTTTATAGGTGTCGGTGACGGCCTTGCACAGCCTGATACCATCTACGATCGATGCGTGCACGAGCCGATCCGAGATAATCACGTCCTCAGGACCTAGAATGGCTTCGAACACACCTGCGTTCGCATCCATGCAGCTCGGGAAAAGAATGGTGTCTTCGGTGGCCAGAAAGTCGGACAGAGCGCGTTCCAGTTCACGATGAATATCCTGTGTACCACAGATAAACCGGACGCTTGACAGACCGTATCCTCGCTCGTCCAGGGCTGCGTGGGCAGCAGCGATAACTTCAGGATGAGACGACAGGCCCAGGTAGTTATTCGCGCAGAGATTGACCACAGATTGGAGCGCAGAACCGAGAGGATACTCCACTTCTATGGTGGCCGCCTGTGGCGAGTGAATGTAGCGCTCGTCCTTGAATAGACCTTGCTCCCGAATCGACGACAACAGGGACCCGTGAGCTTCCTTTATCGAAGATGAGTAAGACATTTTACGCACTCCCCTGGTACTTCTTGACCAGAGCGACAATGCTGCTGACCGTGTCAAATGCGTCTGCTGAGGCTTGCTCGTCCGGAATCGAAATATCGTATTGTTTTTCCAAGAAACGCTTGAGGCTGACCATACTGAAGCTATCAACTATCCCGCTTGAGATCAGGGGCGTGTTGACGTCGAGATCCACGTCCTCATCATCGTCTTCCAGGTATTCGCTGCGGATATACTCGAGGACCGCGTCTTCCATCATCGTGCTCCCCTTGGCTTTTGCTTCTTTCGATTGTCAGGTCAAGATCAAATGTTGGCCTTGGCTGCCATGCCAGCACGTGGTTCTGTTTCGCCTGGCGTAGCCGAAATGAGCCCACGTAAGTATACAGATCACTAAGACACCCGCTACTCTGTGGCTGCGAGCTAGGGGTCGAGAGATACGAGTTCCGGGTGGTTCTGTAGAATGTCTATAAATGATATTCATTAGTTAGAGGTGATAAGTACCGTTCCTACGATCGTTTATGAGTGAGCGCTCGCTTCAGTGTTTGCCCTACTCTTTAGCAGGCGACGCTGCTCCCTCCAGGCATTGGCAACGGTTCAAGTGATTTAGCGGACTCAACTCATAACCTCCTTGCTGTCAACGGACTAGGGGCATCGCACCCGGGAGATTGGGGCTCGCGTTTTTGCCCAGGAAGTCCTATTTTCGGGGAGCGTTTTGTGACCGTCGGGGCTCGCGGACCCACTTGCGGGTCGCTTTGTGACCCGCGGCACTGTGGCGGGAGAAAACCTTCATAATTGTTCTCTTGCGTACCGCGCGGTGCTACTGCACCGCGGCCAGACTCGTCCATATGGGCCTGGATCCAATCACGGAGGTTAGCTTGATGCGGAGACTGTCCGGAGTATTCCCAGCCCTCGCGCTGCTCGTGGCGATAAGCGCGTCGGCCTCCGCGCAGACGGACTCGTGGAAAAACCAATGGTATTGGGGAGCCCAGGCAGGCATCCTCGTATACAGTACGGCCACCCAAAGCACCGAAGTCGCCTTTGAATTCGGAGGTGACTGGTTGATCACGGCCGATCGTGTGGGGCTACGACTCGGGTTCGATCAAGTCCTGTTCCAGAGCGGGACTACCGGGGGGATCCCGGACGGAGCCGGCGGGGTTCGCACTGTCAGCTTCAGCAGCATGCAGCGCTGGCAAGGAGAACTGTACGGAATCCCTACTGACGGACCAATTCAGGTGTACGTCGCTGGTGGCTTCTCGATCGAGAACGTAACCGATGCCGTGGCAACCGGATCATTCAGTTCGCCGCAAGCGGAAGCGTCTGTAAGACGGCAGGTAGACGAAGCAAGCAGCAAGGCTTTCTTCACAATCGGCGGCGGAGCCCGGTGGCTGTTCAGTCCGAGATGGGCAGCTTTTGGACGCTATCAATTCATGCCAAAAGCCCAAGACTACCTGCTGACTGGCGGCCACCACAGTATTACGGCAGGCATCTCCTTCGCACTGACGGCGGCGAACGAAGAGATACGAACAGAACGCTAGTTGCCACAATGAAGCGCAGCAACGGGCGTGGGCCCTTCAGGCTCTCGCCCGTTTTTCTTGCCTCACTGTGAGGTTTCCGGCAACCGGCCGTGAAACCCATGGCGATCCTCGCTCGAGAAACCGCAATGGCCATTCACTTGCCTTGCTAATGCCGATGCGCGGGCAGGCGTCGATGCGGACTGACCTGCCGGTAGGCGGTCGGAGGATGCACACCGGGCCATCGACCAGGGACGATCCGTTCACCGATGCCGTGATCCCCAAGGCCTGGGAAAGTCGCGCAGGTCCGGAACAGAGACGCCTGAGGTCTGAGATTCCACGCCTCTTCCCCATCACGTCGACTCCTTCCATAGGCTCCAACGCTCGAAGCAACACCGCCGCAGGATACCCATCTCGCTCCGTGACCGCATTGAAACACCAGTGCATGCCATATATGAAATAGACATACGAGGTACCAGGCGGGCCAAACAGCGCAGCGTTGCGCTGTGTTCTACGATTTCCGTATCCGTGCGCAGCCGGATCTTGAGGCCCAACGTAGCCTTCGACTTCTACGATTCGGCCGGACGTCAGGCGGCCACCGATCCTACTCTCGACGATGCAACCAAGCAAAGCGCGCGCGACACGTACAGTGTCGCGCGCATAGAATGACGTCGAAAGCAATTCACCGCCGACCATACTCATCAATTACTCAGGGTTGGCATCCTCCGCTGAAGTTCCTCCAACGGCCTTCTGAATGGCCGCCGTAAGCTTGTGGATCAAGCCTTCCTTCCCTCTTGCATCGTGCGGCTCATCTGTAGAGCGCTTTGCCGCTGGAGCCCTGTCGTTTGAGACCGCTTCACGCACCTCGTCGCTCCGCGCGAAGGAGAGCCGCTGCTGCGACGTATCCGTTTCGCTGAGACTCGCGGTGGGCCGCTCGACCGGCGGTCTAGACCCACGGCTACCGCGCCGCGATCCCAACGTCCGCCGGCTCGCGTTATTGGTTCGGGATATCGCAGGCGTAGTATCAGGAACATCAGGTTCCTCTTGCTCGACGGAGGCCCTAGGGGCCCGACTCGGTCTCCTCGATCCGTGTCTGAGGCGAGGGTTCCTCTTAGGAGCGTGCTGCCCTTCCGGTT
>JARRLJ010000325.1:0-3678 GCA_037387025.1 Gemmatimonadales bacterium | reverse complement strand
TAACCGGCTCGTCGCCAAACGGCCTGTAGTCCGGCACCCATAGATTGCCTTCGGAATCCGTGATGATTGCACCGTACGCCGGCATAGTTTCGGGAAAAGGAAGTGCATCCAATTGATTCTGCCGGTCTGCCCTCTCGCGCTCGTGGACACCGGCCAGTCTGCTCAATTTGTATCGGTTCACGTCCGCGTCTGTAACCGGCACACTTTCTCGTGCGAGCCGCAGGATGGCGCTCAAATCACCGTGCGGATTGTGGACTTCGATCTCGAATCGATCTTGCATACCTACGTAGTATCGATCGCCCGACACAGCAAATACGGCGTTTCTGCCGAACGGCCGACTTGTGACGCGCACGATGTTCGTCCGGCCGCGGGTGAAGATCCGTTCGGCACCCTGATACGAACCCAGGCTGTTGATGAAATTGCCATTGATGTCGTAGCGGAATGCTGCTGCCGGCCCGCGGACGAGACCGTCTCGTACGTCTCCCGATCTGATCATGACTGGTGCCCACGACCTCACGTCTCGGATAGCGAGAACGGCGCTGTCGGAAAAGATGCCCTTGACCGAACTGGGGGACGCCTGAAACGTGACAACCAAATCACCGGTCTCTTTGAGTTCACCGTCGAGTCCGAAACTTGAGAGGCGTAGATTCCCGAAATCGAACACTACGATTGTGTTCGATTCGAACTGGCCGATCCATTCGATGCTCGCGAATGTTCCGCCACCGACGGACTTCTGAAAGGTGCCGGCCCGATCGTACCAGCGAAGTTCCTGCGTACCGCCGTTTGCCACTACGATGGACCCATTCTGTAGCCTGGCGGCCCCAACGACACGGGAGAAGGCGTAGTCCGGATCAGCGGGCTCTCCCAGGCTCATTGAGGGAGACCCGGCGAGCCGCCAACGGCTTGTTCTGGTCCAGGCAGGGCCGAGATTCTCAACTATGGTTATTCCAACACTGTCCCGCACTACTGGTGGAATATGGGATTCGCTGCCGCAGGCGAGCGACAGCAAAGCGACGCCGGTCAACATTCGCCTCATTGATTGGTCCTTTGTGATGCCTGCATGTGGACAGTGCTCTCTATTGGCTCGGGTTAATGCTGGAGAAACTACCGTAGCCTTGGCGGCCCAGCCACCAGGGCTGTGTGGTCCGGTTGGGCGGGCCGGCGGGCATAGCACTATCTAAGAAACTTACCCTGACCACCGGCACCGCGCTGTGCTAGATTCCCAGTCCACCAAGACATCGCCGACCGTAATGAAACGTCAGCAAGCAGAAGCACGCATAAGGGAACTCCACGCGATAATTCGACACCACGACTATCTGTACTACGTCAAGGATCGGCCGGAAGTATCGGATGCTGAGTATGACCGTCTGTTCACTGAACTAAGGAAACTTGAGGATCAGTTCGCTGATCTGGCGACGTCTGATTCTCCTACGCGACGGGTAGGGGGAGTCGCCCTCGACGAGTTTCCCAAGGTAAAGCACGCTGCGCCGATGCTGAGCCTCGATTCGGACAAGGAACAGGAAGCGCTGGAGAAGTTTGACGGACGGATTCGTCGGAGTCTGGGGAGAGAAGCAGTTGAGTATGTCGTGGAGCCGAAACTCGATGGCGCATCGGTTGAGTTGGTGTACGAAGATGGGTTGCTGACTCGCGCTTCGACCAGGGGTGACGGTGTGATAGGTGAGGGAATCACAGAGAACGTAAGGACGATCTCAGCGGTACCACTCCGCCTTCTAGACTCTGATCATGGTATCCCCAGTTTTCTGGCACTTCGCGGTGAGGTGATCCTAGGAATCGGCGCCTTCGAGCAACTAAACGAGCGACTTCTAGCGGAAGGAAAGAGCCCGTTTGCGAACCCTCGGAACGCGGCAGCGGGCTCGCTTCGGCAGTTAGATCCGCAGGTGACAGCCGCTCGTCCTCTCGACATCTATCTCTATGACATCCTTGCAGTTGAAGGAGTCAGCACCAAGACACAGTGGGAGGTTTTGGAAGTCCTCCGCTCCTGGGGATTACGCGTAAACGACCTTCCCCAGCGTGTCAGTTCCGTTGCCGAGATCATCCAGTACCACGGTCACCTGCACGCCGGAAGGGACGACCTCCCCTACGAGATCGATGGCGTAGTCGTAAAGTTGAATGATCTGGCTGCCCGCAATGAACTCGGCGTCACATCGCATCATCCCCGTTGGGCGTTTGCATTCAAGTTCCCGCCTCGCAAGGAGATCACGCGTGTTCTCAAGATTGTCCCCAGCGTTGGGAGGACAGGAGTGATAACGCCAGGAGCGATGCTGCGACCGGTTGAGCTAGGCGGCGTCACCGTGAGCCGCGCCAATCTCCACAATCGCGAGGAGGTGGCACGCAAAGACATCAGAGAGGGTGATCTAGTCCGCGTACAGAGAGCAGGTGATGTGATACCTCAGGTTCTGGAGCGTGTGGAGGAGCCGGGGCGCAAGAGAGAACCACGTTTCCGGATGCCGTCACATTGCCCCTCGTGCGGCACAGAGCTGGTAGAGCGAGGACCCTTCACCGTATGCCCGAATAGTTTCGGTTGCTCCGCGCAGCTCGCAGGGAGGTTGGAGCACTTCGCATGCCGTGATGCTCTGGACATAGACGGTCTGGGAGAGGAGACTGCCAAGCTCCTTGTACATGAAAAGCTCGTTGAGACCCTGCCTGACCTGTTTCGGCTCCGACAAACGGACGTCGAAAGTCTGGAAGGTTTTGCCGAGAAGTCAGCTGCTAACCTCGTAGTCGCTATCGAGAAAGCGTCCACTGTTGAGCTGCACCGGTTCCTGTTCGCTCTCGGTATACCGGAAGTCGGGGCTACAGTGGCGAGGAGCTTGGCAAATCACTTCAGAGAACTTGAAGCTGTTCGAAGCGCTTCAAGAGAGACGCTGGAGACTGTCGAAGGTGTGGGCCCCAAAATGGCTGAGCAGATTGAGACATTCTTCAACGACAAAAGAAACCGCGCAATTCTCGATGACTTGATGTCGGGCAAGATCAAGCTGATAGAAGGAAGCCGTGCTGATGGTTCCGAATTATCCGGCCTGAAATTCGTGTTCACGGGTGGATTGAATCGTGTGTCCCGACGGGATGCCAAACAGTTGGTCGAATCGCTCGGGGCCAACGTGGCATCAGCAGTCAGTCGGGAAACGGACTATGTCGTAGTCGGCGTGGATCCTGGGTCCAAGTACGACAAGGCAGTGGAGCTCGGCGTTCGGATACTAAGCGAGGATGAGTTCGTTCAGTTGCTGAACAAACGGGGCGTGGAGGTATGAGTGGAGAACATTGAGATAGCGCGCGCACTCGAAGAAGTGGCTGACCTCCTCGAGATCAAAGGTGCCAATCCGTTTAGGATAAGGGCCTACCGGAACGCTGCTCAGGTCGTTGAGGGACACGGCACTCCACTTCGGAAGCTGGTGGCGCAGGACGCCGATCTCACCGAGATCCCGTCCATTGGCAAGGACATGGCTCGATATATACACGAGCTGGTTACCGACGGAAAGCTGAGTCTCCTAGGTGAACTTGCCCAGGATATTCCTTTGTCGTTGATCGAACTGACAAGATTGCCGGGGCTAGGTGCCAAACGCACCAAGAAACTGTGGGAGGAGCTGGACGTAACGACTCTCGACCAGTTAGAAGCGGCTGCTCAAGCGGGGGAGGTCGAAGGGATACCCGGATTCGGCA
>JARRLJ010000324.1:0-5155 GCA_037387025.1 Gemmatimonadales bacterium | reverse complement strand
TAAGATGTTGCAGACACTGGAACGAGGCGGAGTGATAGTCGAGCGTGCACGTTCTGGATTCCAGGCGAACAATCGGAGGTACGCAGCGGGCACATACGTCATTCGGCTGGCTCAAGTCTTTGGGCGCTATGCAAAGGAGATGCTAGAGACGCAGACGTACCCCGAGGTGCGGGCGACGCCGGAATCTCCACCAGAGCCGCCATATGATGTCACTGCATGGTCGCTTGGATTGCAGATGGGGGTGGATGTTGAGTTCGTGGACCATCCGTTTGATGCATCGCTGGAGGTGGTAGACGGGGTTCCGTTGCCGGCCGGTCGAGTCGAGGGTGCTGGAGATACGTATGTCGTTTCGGCCGCATACAATGACGCTTACAAAGTCGTCAACCAGCTGTGGAACGAAGGGGCGCCGATCCGGCGGTCGGAGACTGCTTTCAGCGGCGAAGGCGACAGCTGGTACGATGCGGGTGCGTGGATGATAGCCGGTGTTTCGCGGGACCGTATGGAGGCACTAGCCGGTCAATTCGGATTGACGATCGCTGCGATCGGCGGCACACCACGGGTCTCCACAGTAGCGGTGCGCAAGCCACGCATCGGCGTGTACCAGGCATGGGGATCCAACATGGACGAAGGGTGGACCCGATGGCTGCTCGACCAATACAGCTTCGAGTACACAACGCTGCATCCACAGGATTTCAGGGCGGCTAGTGGTGCTATGGGGGATTTCGATATCCCACAGGACGCGCGATCTCACTGGCCGTCCTTCGTTTCTGACAATGCACCGGCTCAGACAGAACACATACCACTGGTCGATCGTTTCGATGTCATTCTATTTGCGGATCAGAGTGCAAGCAGCATTGTAAATGGGAGTGATTCTCGAACCACGCCGCCCGTCTATCGAGGTGGAATTGGTGATGACGGGCTTAACGCCCTTCGCGCGTTCATAGATGCGGGTGGAACTGCGGTAGCATTGGGGAACGCCACGAAGTTGTTCGTTGATCACTGGCCCATTCCTGTGAAAAACGCAGCGGAGGGATTGAGCAATGACGAGCTGTTGATTCCCGGTACAATAGTAAATGTTGAAACCGATCCAACCCACGAACTCGCCTGGGGAATGCCACGAGAGTCGCACGGATACTTCATACGGAGCCCGTTCTTCACACTGACCGAAGGTTTTGCGAGTCAGGTAGCCACAGTGGCAGTTCGCTACCCCAATAGTGATGTGCGTGCGTCGGGATGGCTTCGTGGTGGAGAGTACGTCGCAGGCCGGGCGGCAGCAGTACAGCTGGACTTCGCACCGACGGCAATGGGCGCGAAAGGCGGCAGAATTGTCCTTCTCGGCCTACGACCGCAGCACCGGGTGCAGACCCACGCGACCTTCAAGATCCTGTTCAACGCACTAGTGCGAGGGGATACGGCAGTGCTGGAGACGAGTACGGGAGGCCGGTAGGCCCCTATCGACGTGCACGGCAGCGGGAACGTGCGGGCTCGTGGCAGGGTTAACGAGTTGCGCTGTGGCCCTTAGTGTGCTCTGACCGTATCCCTGTGAAGCTGCGGATACACGGAGTCGCATAAGTTGGCAACCTTCTTAACGCGCCCACCGGGCTCGTTTCTTATCCGTCAAATACCAGGGACATACGTCTTGCGGCAGCGCGCAACCTCACGCCCGTCCAAGAGTTCGCCGAGGAATGGGCGACCAGATGAAGGCAGGATCGATCTAGAGCTCGATGCGTATGGCAAAGGCGCATGGAGTTGGGTGACCAAATTGGCTGACGACCACGACTGGTCTTGGTGTGGCAAGCAGTGGAGTGACGTCGTGGTCTGTCCCAAGAAGAGGAGGTGCTGAGGATGCGCATGTCTGCTGAAATACTTGTGAACGCCGCGAGGATTCGACCGGCTACTGCTGTCTCCACAGTAACAATAGCCATCCTTGTCGGTTTCGTTTCGCCGTCTGTGCGCGCCCAGGGCAATGACCCTGACCTCGTGTGGGTCGTAAAGAGCAACCGGGGTTCCATTGCGGTCATCGATCCTGCCACGGACAGCATCGTGGATTTGATCCGTACACGTGTCGGAGACACGGGCGATGATATAGCGATCGGCGATGACGCGGTGTGGTTCAGCTACCTGTCCAGCCGAGTACATCGTATCGACCCGCTCACACGCGAGGTGGTGGCAATGGTGGAGACCGGGACTTACAATGGCGGCACCGCGGTTGGGAGTGGATCGGTGTGGGTGGGTAACGGAGACGATAGCCAGGTGACGCGTATAGCCCCGGGCACGAACCGGGTCACAGGCACTGTGGACACCGAGTACATGGTGTATGACGTGGCGATGACTGATAACTCGGTGTGGGCTGCGACTACCGAGGGACTGCTACAGCGGTTTGCGCCGAATGCTTCTTCCGTTGCAGACATAATCGATACTGACGGAGAGCCGAACGCGCTGGCTGCCGACGGAGGCACTCTGTGGGCGTCGGATCTGATTTTCGGGCGCGTCCTGCGAGTGGGTCCGGGTGGTGTAGAGCCGATCGACGTTAGTGTGACTAGCATGGAAGGGCCCGGCCTCGCCGTCGGATTCGGCTCCGTATGGGTCGGAACCGGCGACAACAACACGGTCATTCGAATCGACGCCGTGTCGAAACAGATCCTTGCCACCATAGAACTGGGGGGCTGGGTGGAAGACGTGGCCACCGGTGCAGGCTCGGTGTGGGTTGCGTTACCGGAGGAGGATCGGGTAGTGCGTATCGATCCGGAGACCAACCAGGTTACCACACACATTAGGGTAACAGGATTTCCCAACGCCATCGCCGTTGGGAATTGAAGTCGACAAAACCGAATGCTGACTAGGAACTGAGAGCAGATTGGAGAATTGCGACAATGAGTAACAGACAGTGGAACCTCGTACTTCCGAGCGCCGTTGCCATCCTTGTGCTGTGCGTAGTACCTGTACGGCAAGCCGACGGGTCCAGCGAAAGGGATTCGTGGGGCTACAGCGTTGGCGCGGTTTCGCCGGTATGGATCGAATACTCGGTCACTGGCGATGCTGAGGTAGAGGCTCGCGAGGAAGATGTCGTGATGTGCAGTGAGCTCGAGGACGGATTCAAAGCGCATACGCTTGGCACCTGGAACTTCACGCTGGAGGCCGACGGCAACGGTCCGGGTGAGCACGCGGTGAGCTTTATGGTGGCGCCCGATCATGCCATCGAATCATTGCGTAGCGAAACGGCTCGTGACGATCCCCGCTTTTACGGGGACGGTACGATGACGATCGAGTCCGCCGGCAAGGACGATTTCGGCCTCGACTTGGTGACGGCCGAGTTCTCGGCTGTCGATCTAGAATCGGCAACTGGACACACAATCAGCGTTACTGGAAAACTGGGCTGTCAGGTACTCTGATGTATGTTCCAATCCAGTTATTGCGCTTACTAGATGAGGGGAGAACACCAATGCAGACCAAACGATTGAGCACGCTGCTTACCGTGCTGGCAGTGACATGATCCGGAGCGACATGGAGACGGAAGAAGGCCCGGCCTATGTGACCATGGATCTGGAAAAGGGCATCATCCGGATGTTCCAGCCCACCGAAGTGATGTATATCGAGTGGACCAAAGAGGACATGGAGCGGATGAAGGCCATGATGCCGAACATGGGTGGTGCTTCCGAGCAACCCGAACCGCGGGAAACCGGCTTGTCGAAGTCGATCAATGGTATGAACTGTGTGGCGTACGATATGGAGACCGAGGAGGGAGCGACGCGGGTGTGGGTGTCCAAGGACAATGCCCAGCTGGTAAAGGCGTTTGCCGGTTTGATGGAGAGTGTCAGCTCGATGACTATGGACGAGGAAGACACGGACCCGTCGGCGCTGGTGGCCAAGTACGGGTTTCCGGTGCTGATGCTGCGCTTGGGTTACGACACGTATTCGATAGAGGAAACGCTCTCAGTAAATCGCGAGTCCGTGTCTGACGATTTGTTCACGCCACCCGCCGGTTACAAGAAGATGACGATGGCGGACATGATGCGCGGTTATAACTAGGCAATAGATCAAGACGTCGTGGGTCCGGATTGGGGGACTACAAGGCGGAGGCCCTAGCGGGGAGGAAGAGATGGAAGAAGAGAGCAGATCATACACGGAGGGCGAGCGACCGTCCGAGGCTGATTTTGCGGGCGTCAAAGCGGATCTCGGAAAACGATTCGTAGCCGCCGTGATCGACGTGGTGATAGGGGTCGTGCTCGGCCTGATTCCAGCGGTTGGGGGGTTGGTCGCAGCTGCTTACTGGGCGATACGCGACGGCCTGGAGTTTGAGTTCATGCATCACCGGTCCATCGGCAAGCACGTAATGAAGCTTCGACCGGTCACGCTGGACGGTTCGCCGATGGACATCACCGCGTCCGTAAGACGCAACTGGATGTTTGCGTTGGGCGGCGTAGTGCAGCTGCTGTGGTTGATCCCGTTCATCGGATGGCTGTTCGTCATCCCTGTCGCCTTGGCGGCATTCGCGATCGGCATCCTCGAGCTGTTCTTGGTTATCACCGATGCGGAGGGCCGCAGGTTGGGTGACAGGATAGCGAACACACAGGTGATTGAAGTGGAGGAGTAGAGAATGTCGAACGGTGGAATGACGAATAACGAACAACAAAATTCCGAACTTCGAACTGATTTGAGTCTCGTTCGCCGTTCGCCATTCCCCTGGTCGTTGTTCGTGATTCTACCGGCGGCGCTCAAGGGCTAATGCCGGTAGGGACGACCGCGCTATATTGGATTCCTGTCTGCTAGAAAACGATGGGGATCATGCCCCTTCCACTCGATCGAGACGCGCTAACAGCAGGAGGCAAACCATGAGAACCGGCGCTGCCGTGTTGGCGGGCCTGTTGCCACTGATGTCGCCAGTCGGCTCCTGGTTCGGACCCCGTTTTCAGAGTGATCACCAAATCTCATCTCCCAGCGGCGATCTCACGGTTACGGTATCCGTCGGCGATGTCCTAACCTATTCGGTAGCATGGAGGGGCAGCTCGTTGCTGGAGGCAGCTCCGATATCGATGACGCTCGGGGATGGAACCGTGGTGGGGGCCTCTGCTCAGGTGACAGACGTACGCAGCAGTGAGACAAATGAAGCGATCACGCCCGTCGCGCCCACGAAGTTCTCTCGCGTTGTCGACCA
>JARRLJ010000323.1:1620-6111 GCA_037387025.1 Gemmatimonadales bacterium | reverse complement strand
CTCAACATTGACCCAGGCAGACGACAGCGCCACGGAGCCCCAGCGTCCCAACGGAATCCCGACTCCCAGGGGGATCGTGACCTCTGTCAGACGATCAAACACCAACCCTTCATCGAAATTGTAGCTTTCGTAGAATGCCGCTGTGTGAATCCCGGCCGATCCCTGCGCGTTTGAGCTCTCCCCAAGAAGCGCGATCAGCAGCAGCAACAACCCAGCTATGCGTCTCATGGCAGTCTAAAGACAATGCGCACTCTTCCAATCCTTGTTGGCGGCCGGTAACTCACCGTGGCCGGCGGCCGAGAGGCCGTGGAGGCAGTGGCGTTGGTGGTCGTTTGGGTCTGATCGGTAACTCTAACTTGCTCGTCACTGGTTGCCGCAACGTCTATGACTGATGCATCGATGGCCTGGCTTACAACGTCCTCAGCCTGGAACGTCGGAATTGGATCTGGTGGCCTTGCCACAGCCGCCACGGTCACGGCAGCTGGCGCAGCGGCCGCGGCCGTCTGTGCAGCAGCATTGGCATCGTACTGATCACGAGCCATATCGAAGCTTGGGTCTTCCCTGACGGCTTCGGCGTAGAATGCACTCGCCGCGACATAATCTCCCACATCCTCCGCTTCGAGACCGCGAGAGTAGGCTAAGAATGCGATCAGGCTCTGGGTCCCGTTCTCGAGTAGCGACGTGCGTTCTGCTACAGACAACTGGTAACCCAGTTGCATTGCGATGGCTATGATGAGGTCCTACGCCATTCGCATCAGATCACGAACTCGTCCACTGAACGACTCCCCCTTGTACCAAGCGCCCCGCCTGCAACATCAGACCGACCCGTGCCGCTGTCGAAGCGTCGATTCGTTGTGACTGACTAAGGGCCATCTCATCAAGTAGAGCCCCTACTTGCAGGCGTTCGACCATCCTGAACCGCTGCAGCAATGCCAGGTCCGAAATCATGATCTGAGCCAACCCTCTGGAGAGCGGCGCATAACTGGAGTCGCCCACCACCTCCAACGGGAGTACCGCTATAATGTCCGGATCGCCTGGCACCTGGGCGAGCTGACTCTCCCGTTCAAGCGCCGCGCGCGCCTGCTCTCTGGCTCGAGCGCGCGTCGCCAACATTCGGCGCGCACCCACCGCCGCAGCTCCGGGCTCGCCACCGTTGCTCTCGAGATACGCTGAGTAGACGACGATGGCCTCATCGTAATCTCCGGCTTGCTCGCGGCATTGTCCGATAACCAACGGACCAAGCGCATCTCGTGGCTTCAGCCTGGCCCCGCTTCGAGCAACTACCGTTGCACTGTCGCATCGCTGTGCTGAAAAAAGAGCGGCTGCATAGCGCAACATGACATCACCGTTGTTCGGATCGTCACTCAGCTGTCGCTCCAATTCGGGTATCTCGGCAGGTGAGACCTCTTGCACATGCGCTGCTCCGCACGCGACAAGCGACCCCGCTGTCAGTGCGATGAGAGCAGGTAAAAGAATACGACGCAGGGCAGTGCGGGCGAAGACGTCACCCATGTTGATACTCCGGCACTGGAATGATGTGGGACCACCTCAATTCTCCCACAAAGGACCGTGAACTTGGGCCTTCAGACAGGACCCGTCAAGATCCAGTAGGCATGCAACTCCCGAGCCACCAAGGAGCGTATAAGGTCCTTGGCTCAGGTGCTTACACTAAGGTCTTCAAGCGTGAGCTGCTAGCTAGATTGGAGGATCTCGCGCATTCTACGAGCCAGTGACTCGATCTCGCGCAAGGAGTTCGCCGTCTCTTCGTCGAGGGAGTCCGCCTCGAGTAACAACAGTTGGGTCTCTGCTAGCAACGCAGCCAACGGATTTGAGATATCGTGACGGAGCTTGCGGACCCGTTCGTCCCTGTCCTCGGTCATTCTGCTAGCGAGCGATACAAGTCGCGGAAATGATGGTCGCGAAGATCGCGAACCGATTGCCACAGGTCGTTCTCACTCTCTGCACAGAAGATCTCGGCAGTGGCAGGTGCCGCGTCGAGCTCTCCCAGCCCGAATACGAGCTTGGCCCGCCACGTGCCATCATCAGCGCGTCGGACTTGTAGGCGCAGCGGAACTTGCTCGCCGCCGTATCGCATTGGGGGAAGGTCGTGGACTACGGGTTCTGCCGGATCAGGCGTCCCGTACCGCACCGGATTGGCCGGCATTACATAGCTCCGTTGATTTGCGCAAATATAAACGTATCCAATACTTATGCAATAGTGAGCGAATACTCGCCACGCTTTCTAAGGTACACATCCAGAGGTTGATCGTTACTTTGGGGACCCCGCTAGGGCACGAACGGGCTGGGCGTAAAAGTCACCACCAGCAGAGCAAGCGTGGCCCATCCGAGGGCTCGGCGACCTTTAGGGAGGCGTCGATATCGATCCATCACTGTTGGATGCCCAATTCTGCCACCACCCATCAACAAGACCAAGCCAGCCCACACCCACCAACCGTAGAAGAATTGGAAGCCCATTATCAAGAGCACTATCCAACAGAACAGTGCCACCGATCTCTGGTGCTCGCGCAGCAGGGCGTAAACAACATGGCCACCGTCAAGCTGGCCCAGTGGCAGAAGGTTCAACATAGTAACCAGAACGCCGAACCACCCCGCCAATGCAACCGGGTGAAGAACTACCGTTCCCTCTCCTACTATCCATTGGCGCGCCCACGTGATCACCAAGGAATCACCCAGGTAGAGGCGCTGGTCGCCGATCATTATGAGCTGTGCAGTCACGCCCGGCTCAGCCAACACTTCGGATCGCTGCAAGCCAACCACGAGCGCTATGATGGCTACCGCAAAACCCGCCCACGGGCCTGCAGCGCCCACATCCATTAGCTGCCTTCGATCAACCACGGGGCTGCGGAGCCGGATGAAGGCTCCGAAGGTTCCGACAGGAAAGAACCAGAACGGAGCCGGCAAGAAATAGGGCGGCGACACGCTAATCGAGTAACGCTTGGCCAGTACATAATGCCCCAGCTCATGCGCCAAGAGCATGCCCATAAGTGCAACGGCGAAGTCTAAGCCCACTCCCGCCCCTAGCTCACTCCACTCCGGCACGACCGTGATCACCCTTGCCAGATAAGGTGCCAGCGGTATGGCTGATGTGAGCTGCGCTCCTGCCAAGAGGGCCCCTCCCATCCAAACGGTCGCGAAGGAGACCACGAAAAGCAGCGTGTGGAGCCACCACTTCTCTTTGCGAGGCGGCGCTAGTGTCCGGATCAGGACCAGCCGCCCCGCCCCGTCTTCCTCTGCCCAGTAGTATGATCCAGCCCACTCGTGGAGCGCCTGGGACAGCTCAGGTGATGGTCCCCTATGGTTGGGATGCACTACACCGTCGATGATTTCCCTGTCCCTTACGACGACGGTTCGCCAAACTGTCAAGAAACGACCCAGCGAAGTCATTGGCCCCCTTGACGGGTCATGCAATCCTTGATATGATATCTTGCTTTCACGTCCAGATATCCCCGACTAAGCTATTCCTAATCCCGTTATGCTCCACGGCGTTCCGTGAGCGCTTTGCAACCGCGGGGGCCTTTTTAACAGCGCCTAACCGCAGCAAGAATCCTCCCGACATGGAGTCCCGTTCAAGTGGACATCGCTGAACTGAAACAAAAATCGATCCCAGAACTGCACGCGATGGCCGAAGAGTTGAACATCACCAACTACTCAGGCCTCCGCAAGCAGGATCTCATCTTTCGCATCGAGCAATCCCTGCTCGATTCCGACACCGTGCTCAGGGGCGAGGGAGTTCTGGAAATCCTGCCAGAAGGCTACGGCTTCCTTCGCTCTCAGGACTGGAACTACCTGTACGGACCGGACGACATCTACGTAAGTCCCAGCCAGATAAAGCGGTTCGATCTGCGCACCGGAGACACTATACTCGGGCAGGTTCGACCTCCCAAGGAGGGCGAGCGGTACCTGGCCCTACTCAAGGTTGAGAAGGTCAACTTCGAGGAACCCGACAAGGCCAAGCACAGAATCGCTTTTGATAACCTGCGGCCACGGTACCCCGAAGAGCGCATCCCACTCGAACGCAAAGATGGTGATCTCTCAATGCGGGTAGTGGACATCCTAGCGCCGATCGGATGCGGTCAGCGTGGTCTCATCGTGTCTCCGCCCAAGGCCGGCAAGACGATTCTGCTTCAGAAGCTGGCCAACTCCATCATCGAGAACAAGCCGGCCGCTACCCTCATCGTACTACTCATTGACGAGCGGCCAGAGGAAGTCACTGACATGGAAGAACACGTGGCCGCAGAGGTAATTGCCTCCACGTTTGACGAACCAGCCGATCGTCACGTGCAAGTTGCTGACATGGTGCTGGAGAAGGCACGGAGGCTGGTAGAGCACCGCAAAGATGTAGTGATCCTCCTCGACTCGATCACCCGCTTAGCCCGAGCACACAACGTCGTAATTCCGCATTCGGGCAAGATATTGTCAGGCGGAGTAGATGCAAATGCCCTGCAAAAACCCAAGCGGTTTTTTGGAGCA
>JARRLJ010000323.1:0-1542 GCA_037387025.1 Gemmatimonadales bacterium | reverse complement strand
TTTGGAGCAGCACGAAATATCGATGGAGGTGGATCGCTCACCATCATAGCTACTGCACTGATCGAGACAGGCAGTCGCATGGATGAGGTGATCTTCGAGGAGTTCAAGGGTACTGGCAACATGGAACTCGTGCTCGACCGCAAGATTGCCGACCGGCGCGTGTATCCAGCAATCGACGTCCAGCGAAGCTCGACTCGCAAAGAGGAGCTTCTGCTGGATGACGGCGAACTCAACAAGACCTACTTACTTCGCAATTTCCTGGCTGACATGCCGACGGTAGAGGCAATAGAGTTTCTGCTCGAGCGCATGAAACGAACCAAAACAAATGAAGAGTTCTTCCACACCATGCAGCAGGGGTGAGAACGAGGCAAGTTACGTAGGAGTGTCAATTCCAAGCACGGGAAGGCTCTTGGCGGTTGACGTAGGTGAGAAGCGTATCGGCCTAGCAATCTCCGATCCCTCTCAAACCATTGCCCAACCGCTTGTCACACTCACTCGAAGGGCCGGCAAGCGTTTTCCAATGGAATCTCTCCGTCCGCACCTAGAGGAACTATGCCCCGTCGCGATTGTGGTGGGTCTCCCGCTCGCGTCTGATGGGACTGAGGATGAAAGATCCGAATCGGTACGTAATGCCGGGGACCTCTTGATGAACAAGACCAACCTTCCGGTCACGTACTGGGATGAACGCATGACGACGGCGCGCGCCTTGTCCGCCGTAAGGGAGTTGGGTGGTCGCCTCCGGGGCCGCAAGGGGAGCGTGGACCAATTAGCCGCGACGGTCCTGTTACAGTCCTTTCTCGACAGCCGGCGCAAGTGAGACTTCGACCTTGGTGGCTGCTAGCGATCACCGCAGCGGTCTCCTGCGGCACATCCAGCAAAGAAGCCGGCACCGTCCGACTTACCATCCCTCGAGGAGCCACGCTGAGCGCTGTGGCGGAAACGCTTGTGGCGCACGACGTGATTAGGTCCCAACGGCTATTCAGACTCTACGCAACGGTAAGTGGGCGCCAGCGCGCCATACAAGCCGGCACATATGAGCTGCCAGAAACCGCTTCAATGCACCGCGTATTGACCACATTGGTGTCCGGTGGTGAGGTTCTAGAGCGTATCGTGGTGCCAGAAGGTCTGATGCTAACAGAGATCGCCGATTGGGTGAGCCAGCAGACCGACATTTACCCTGACAGCTTTCTGGCCGCCGCCAGGGACCCGGAGCTACTCAGGCGGACGGGAGCACCGATCGAGACGCTTGAAGGATATCTATATCCCAGCACGTACCACGTGCGAGTGACTGCCACCGCTCGGGACGTTGTACGCCACATGCTATCCGAGTTCGAGGCACAGTGGCGTCCGGAATGGGACGCCCGGTTGGACGAATTGGGAATGAGTCGGCACGAGGTGGTGATCCTGGCCTCGATCATTGAGGGTGAGGTGCGTTACGATCCAGATCGCGAGTACGTGTCATCCGTATACCACAACCGACTGGAGCGGGGGATGAGGCTGCAGGCTGACCCGACTGTCATCTACGCACTAGGCACACGGAGG
>JARRLJ010000322.1:0-5406 GCA_037387025.1 Gemmatimonadales bacterium | reverse complement strand
TTTCTTCACAAACAATGGCGACGGGACGTTTGTTGAACGAACCGAAGAGGCGGGGCTCTCATCACACTACTACGGTACTACACAGGCGCTAGCCGATGTTGACGGCGACGGCGATCTGGACCTGTACGTTGCCAACAACAAAGTGCGGCCGGCTCGGGACATCTTTCCACCGTCAGAAATCGGTTTTGACAAGGTTGTCGAGGAGGTGGACGGTGAGTGGATCGTAAGGCCCGAGTTCCGTGAGCACTACAAGGTGGTAATGCAGCCGGGTCGCGTGATGCGCTTCGAATACGCCGAGCCCGATAAGTTCTATTTGAACGATGGGACAGGAACGTTCGAAGAAGTACCGTTTACGTCGGGTCGGTTTCTGGACGAGGATGGTCGACCGCTCGAGGAAACTCCCACTGATTGGGGCCTGACTGCACGCTTCCATGACTTCGATGGCGATGGCGATCCCGACCTATATGTCTGCAATGACTTCGAAAGCCCCGATCGCTTCTGGGTTAACGACGGAACGGGTCGATTTCGACTGATCGACCGGCTCGCGATGAGGGCAACGAGCAACGCGACAATGACGATGGATTACTCCGATATCGATCGGGATGGTTGGGAAGATTTCATACTGATCGATATGCTGGACCGGAATACGAGGCAGCGGAAGACTCAAGTCCAGTCGATGGAGCCGGCTCCGGTGATACTCGGCCAAACCGACAACCGGCCCCAGATCGGTCGTAATACGCTGTTTAGGAATCGTGGGGACAACACGTTCACCGAGGTTGCACAGTTCGCGGGACTTGAAGCTTCTGGCTGGTCCTGGTCTGTCATCTTCTTGGATGTCGATCTGGATGGATATGAGGACATTTTGATCGGCAACGGGCACCAGTACGATTTCTTGGATTCAGACAGCAAACCTGAAATAAGAGCTACCGGTGACACTCTGAATTGGCGTCGCTGGAGACTGTTGTTACCGGAACTGGAACTCCCCAACGTGGCGTTCCACAACAACGGCGACCTCACATTTGAGGAGACCGCTAAGGAGTGGGGTCTCGCTGACGAAGATGACATTTCGCAAGGAGCCGCGACCGCGGATCTGGACCTGGATGGAGACCTCGACATCGTCATCAACAAGCTCAGCTTTCCAGCCGGTCTCTACCGCAACGAAACCAACAAGAGTCGGATAGCAGTACGCCTACGTGGCGCCTCACCCAACATCCAGGGTATCGGCTCCAAGATCAGAGTCATCGGAGGTCCTGTTCCCGAGCAGCATAAGGAAGTCACGTCCGGTGGCATGTACGTGTCTGGGTCCGATCCGGTCTACAGTTTTGCGGCCGGAGATGCCAATGCGCTGACGTTGGTCGTGGACTGGCGGAGTGGTAGGAAGAGTGTCATCGAGGGAGCGGTCCCTAACCGAATATATGAAGTGTACGAATCTGGCGCCGTAGACGCGGATGAGGTTGCTGACTCGATCCGACAGCGGCGAAAGACAAGGGCTCCCACACAGGAGTTCTTTAGCGACGTTAGCACCATGATCGAGCACGATCATGTTGATATGGAATACAACGACTTCGGTAGGCAGCCGCTGATCAGGCACCGGCTGAGCCAACTGGGTCCTGGTGTCTCCTGGATAGACGTGGACCGAGATGGAGACGACGACCTGTTCATTTCTTCCGGGCGTGGTGGAACCTTGGCGTTCTATCGAAACGATGACGGGACCATGCGTAACGTTCGGCTGCGAACCGGGCCCGCGCCACTGGATGAGACCGCGGTCTTGGCGATGCCAAACGGACGAGGCGGCACGGCCCTCCTCGTGGGCCAGGCGAACTATGAAGCCGCGAGCCCGAGTGAAGCCCTCGCTGCCAGCTCGGTGCTCGAGTTGGACTTCGGATCTGCGGCGGTCGCGACGGGAAATGTGAGTGTCTCCGAAGCGGTACCGGGTGATGCAAGCACGACGGGGCCCCTGGCTCTCGCCGACTATGATGGCGATGGCGATCTGGACCTGTTCGTAGGTGGGCGGGTTCTCCCTGCAAGGTACCCGTTACAAGCCACATCGCGACTGTTTCTCAACAACGGTGGTACGTTTGTCCTCGACGAAGCAAACGCTGCGTTGCTCGAAGAGGTAGGAATGGTATCGTCTGCCGTGTTCACCGATATCGATTCCGACGGTGATCCCGATCTGCTGCTGGCTATGGATTGGGGACCACTCAAGCTGTTGTCTAACGAAGGCGCCACTTTCCGTGATGTCACGGAACAATGGGGGTTGGCCGCGTGGACTAGCATGTGGAACGGCGTGACCGTCGGCGATTTCAACAGCGACGGTTTGTTGGACATAGTCGGGACTAGTTGGGGCAAGAACACCCGTCTTCGCGCGAGTGCAGACCATCCGCTTCGGATGTACTACGGTGATTTCGACGCGAACGGTACAATGGATATTCTCGAGGCACGTTACGATGAAAGGATCGGCGATCTGGCTCCGATTCGCGGAAGACAGATTGTAGGAGACGCTATACCGTTCGTGATGCGGCGGATACCGACCTTTGCGGAATACGCTGATGCCAACGTGGAAGGCGTCCTCGGACCGGCAATGCAAAATGCACGGTTCCTCGATGTGAATACGTTTGTTCACCTGCTGTTGTTGAACCGGGCTGGGAGCTTCGAGCCACATGAGCTGCCGGTGGAAGCTCAGCTCTCGCCATCCTTCTACGCGGGAGCAGCGGACTTCGATGGCGACGGTAGCGAGGACATGTTCCTCAGTCAGAATTTCTATGCGACCGAGACACTCATGCCCCGATATGCTGCCGGCCGTGGGCTTTGGCTGCGCGGCGACGGTTCTGGCGGGTTTGAAGCGATTACGGCGATGGTCAGTGGCGTGAGAGTATATGGAGACCAGAGAGCAGCTGCTCTATCCGACTACGATGCGGATGGGCGCGTCGACCTAGTGGTCTCCCAGAATGGGAACGCGACGAAGCTGTATCGCAATGTGCTGGGCAAACCCGGTCTTCGGGTGCGATTGATTGGCCGACCAGACAATCCCGACGCCGTGGGCGCGTCGATACGGTTGGTCTACGGAGAAACCATGGGCCCTGCTCGAGAGATCCATGCGGGCGCCGGCTACCAGTCCCAGAACGGCACGGTCCAAGTAATGGGACGCGGTGGTGAGCTGACGGCTGTGTGGGTCAGGTGGCCGAATGGCGCCGAGTCCAGCACGCCGGTCGGCTCCGCGGTGTCCGAAGTTACGATCAGGATGCCAGGCAGCTGATACGTGAGCGCGCTGATTCCCGAACTGCAGGGCTATATCGAACAGATCGACGCGAACGAAAACGCGGTCCGATCACTCGCCGACCGTCTGTCCGAGCCGCAAGCCATTTGGCGGCCTGGCCCCAAACGGTGGTCCGTTGTGGAGTGTATCGACCATCTAAATCACACAACGGCAGCATACATCCCAGCAATTGACGAGGCGATAGAACGAGCAAAGGAAATGGGTTGGACTGGCACCGGGCCGTTCCAGTACGGCCGCATGGGTACGTGGTTCGTCCAGGCGATGGAGCCACCACCCAAACGCCGCTATCGCACGATGGCAGTGTTTGCTGGCCCTGCTGATCTGCCATTCAAAGATGTTGCCAAGGAATTCTTCGGCTGTGCGGAACGGATGAGGCAGAGAGTACATAGGTCCGCCGGACTGGACCTGTCGCGAGCTCGCGAGCAAGGGTGGTTTCACCAGCGACACGAGTCGTGAGGTTCAGGCTGGGGCAGTGCTTTGCATTTCTGTTGGCACATGAACGCCGGCATCTCTGGCAATCGCACCGTGTTATCGAAATGCCTGGGTTCCCGCAAGGAGAGACCAAACAGTGAAGGATCATGATCTTCGAATAGACCCCCCGCAACGACTCCTCATGGGACCAGGACCGTCGAATCCCGCTCCCGAAGTCCTGGATGCGATGGCAAAGCCGATGGTTGGCCATCTGGATCCGTACTTCCTCGAAGTGATGGATCGGACCATGAGTATGCTTCGTGCGGTGTTTCGCACCGACAATCACCACACGATCCCGATGTCGGGGACCGGAACGTCGGGGCTGGAAACCATAATGCTCAATCTCATAGAGCCTGGTGACGATGTTGTCGTCGGCGTGATCGGGTATTTTGGCCAACGGCTCGTGGAAATGGCCGCGCGAGCGGGAGCTAACGTAAGGACGGTCGAGGCGGCGTTCGGCAACATAGTAGAACCGCAAAGGTTCGAGGACGAGCTAAAGAGGGGGCCAGCCAAGCTAGTCGCGCTGGTGCACGCGGAGACGTCCACCGGAGCAGCTCAGCCGGTTGCGGAAGTCGCGGAGATCGCGCGGCGCCATGATGCACTGATTGCGGTGGATTGTGTCACTTCGTTGGGCGGAATGCCGGTGGAGATCGACGCCTGGGGAGTAGACGCGGCGGGCTCGTGTTCTCAGAAATGTCTGGGTGCTCCTCCGGGACTGGGACCCGTTACGTTTGGTCCGCGCGCGATGGAGGCTGTCGAGCGACGCTCGCAGAAGCCCTCTACATGGTACATGGATCTTGGGTTGCTATTCCAGTATTGGGGTGAACAAGGCGGAGAGAAACAACGTGCATTCCACCATACTGCACCAGTTTCCAGCATCTACGCGTTTCACGAAGCCCTGCGCCTCGTGCTGGAGGAGGGATTGGAGCAGCGTTGGTCGCGCCACCGCGAGGCACACGCAGCGTTCGTGACCGGACTCGAACGAATGGGGCTTTCGCTATTCACTCCCGAGGGTCATCGGTTGCCAATGCTGAATGTGATCAATATTCCCGAGGGCGTCGACGACACAGAGGTGAGGGCCGCACTGCTCGACAGAGGCATTGAAATATCAGGTGGATTCGGTCCGCTCAAAGGGAAGACTTGGCGCGTCGGCCTAATGGGCGCCAATGCCGACAACGCGTGCATAGAACGGCTGCTCGGTTCGCTGGAGGATGTACTGGTCTGAGTGCGGTTACTGCCTCGCCGCTACGATTGCCAACCAATCGCCCTCTGGACTCACAGCCAACCGACTGATTCCATCGATTTTCTCGCTGGCGAGGTCCGCCACTTCCTCCCAATCCGAGTCTTTCTCTCCGTTCCAGCGGAATAGCTTCGACCCTTGTCCCATTAGCACCGAACCATCGGGCAGCCAAGCATAGAACTCGTTGCCTTCCATCAGCTGCACCAGAGGACGCACAGCATGGGTATCGAGGTCGATTTCCTTGAGCCATAACGCTGGCGTCCTCTGAGTGAAGCTTATGGCATTCCTGGCGGGAATCTTGTGAACCGACCGTCCAATATTGTAGGCAACGATTACTGCGGAACCGGACCGGGTGTCAGCCACCTGAAGCGTTGGGAGGGGGGTCGACGAGTCCGGTAGAACAAAGAGGCCTAGAGTG
>JARRLJ010000321.1:0-3720 GCA_037387025.1 Gemmatimonadales bacterium | reverse complement strand
CCAGTGGTACAACGATGTGATCATGCGAGCCGAGTTGGCCGACTATTCACCGGTGCGCGGCTGCATGGTGATAAGGCCTAGAGGCTACGGGATTTGGGAGCTGATGCAACGGGCCCTGGATGACATGTTCAAGGAGACTGGGCACCAGAACGCATACTTCCCGCTGTTCATCCCTCAGAGTTTTCTGGCCAAGGAGGCGGAGCACGTAGAGGGATTCGCTCCTCAGACTGCTGTCGTGACTCGGGGTGGAGGCAAAGAGCTGGAGGAACCGCTGGTCGTGCGGCCCACCTCGGAGACCATCATCTATTCGCTCTACGCGAAGTGGATTCAGAGTTATCGTGATCTGCCGCTGCTCTTGAACCAGTGGGCGAACATCGTGCGCTGGGAAATGAGGACGCGACTCTTCCTGCGCACCACCGAGTTTCTATGGCAGGAGGGCCACACCGCGCACGCGACAGACGACGAAGCACAAGAAGAAACTAGACTGATTCTCAGCCTCTACCGCCGCTTCATGGAAGAGTGGATGGCTATGCCGGTAGTCACCGGGTTGAAGACGGATTCAGAGAAGTTTGCTGGGGCCGTTCGCACATATGCGTGTGAAGCGATGATGCAGGACAATCGAGCGCTGCAGGCCGGCACGTCACATCATCTGGGTCAGAATTTCGCAAAGGCCTTTGAGGTCCGATTCCAGACCGCTGACGGTGGGCTCGATTATGTGTGGAACACCTCTTGGGGGGTTTCGACCAGGCTGGTCGGTGGATTGATCATGACTCATGCGGACGATACGGGGATGGTATGTCCGCCACGACTGGCACCCACCCAAGCAGTGATCGTCCCAATCTGGAAAACGGACGAGCAACGCGCAACGGTGCTGGAAGTCGCCAACAGGCTGAGAGGCGAACTGCGTCAAGGCGGTGTGCGTGCCGAACTCGACGACCGGGACGGCTTGAAGCCAGGTGCGAAGTATTACGAGTGGGAGGGCAAGGGAATACCGGTGCGGCTGGAGATCGGTCCCCGAGATGTGGCGCAGTCGCAGGCGATGATCGCGCGCAGAACCGGTGGAAAGTCGTCTGCTAACTTGGCTGAGATCGTGTCGGCCGTGCGGTCCACCATGGAGGACATTCAGGATGATCTGCTTGCCGCTGCGGTTGCGCGGCGCGATGCGAACTCGCACCGCTCGGTGACCAAGGAGCAATTGGTGGAACTGATGCAAGGGCCAGGTGGATTCGCCTACGGTGGCTTTTGCGGTGGGGAACAATGCGAGATGGAAATCAAGGAGCAGACTAAGGCTGCGATCCGGGCGCTTCCGGACGCCGAATTTGCCAGCGATCCGGCGCCACAGACGTGCGTCTGGTGTGGGGAGAAAGCGGTGAGCGAAGCGATTTGGGCGAAAGCATACTAGAGATTCCAGGGGAAGCGCTCGAGCGCATTGCGGCGTCCGTGGGGACGCCGGCCTACGTGTATCACGCGGATGCGGTGCGGCAACGGTACGCCGAACTCACGGAAGCGCTATCCAGCTTTACGCATCGAATTCACTACTCGGTAAAAGCCAACAGCAACTTGGCAATGCTGCGATTGCTGCGGGAGCTGGGTGCTGGTGCGGACATAGTGTCCGGTGGTGAACTCGTTCGGGCCAGGCGAGCCGGCTACGCACCCAACGACATCGTCTTCAGCGGAGTTGGCAAGACGCGACAAGAGCTGGAAGCGGCAGTGAATGAGGGCATCGCGCTCATCAACGTGGAGTCGTCGGACGAGTTGACCTTGTTGGCCGACGTAGCGCGCGAGCTGGGTGTTGTGGCAAACCTGGGAATCAGGGTAAATCCTGATGTCACCACCAAGACTCATCCCTACACACAAACCGGCGAACGAGGCATGAAGTTCGGTGTGCCGTTGGATGAAGTCTTGGAACTCGCTCGGTTCGCTGAAGGCGAGGGCTGTTTGTCCCTCGCCAGTATTGGAATGCACATAGGCTCTCAGATCCAAGATCCCAGACATTTTCTCGAAGGCGCGCAAAAACTGGCTTCTCTGCTAGACGAATTGCGATCTAGAGGGACCCACAACATCAAGTCAGTCGATGTAGGCGGAGGGATCGGGATCCAGTACACGACGGAACAACCGATGGAAGTGGAGGAATTTGCGGCGGCGATCCGACCTGTGGCTGACATCACCGGCCTGGAGATCATGCTGGAACCGGGCAGGTTCCTAGTCGGCAACGCAGGCTACGTGCTGACTCGTTGCGTGCATAGCAAGAGGTCCGGATCGCGCAACTTTGTGGTTGTGGACGCTGGAATGAACGATCTCTTGAGACCCAGTCTCTACGGTGCAGTGCATGACATTCGTGTGGTGAATGATGAATCGAGCCCCGGGTCTACCAAGAAGACTTACGACGTAGTGGGCCCCATATGTGAGACCGGTGATTTCCTCGGGTTCGAACGTGTGCTGCCGGAAGTAAGTCGGGGAACATTGCTGGTTGTGTGTGGAGCGGGCGCATACGGTTTTACGATGAGCTCGTCATACAACTCGAGGCCCAGGCCGCCCGAGGTGCTGGTCGACGGCAACCGTTGGGCAGTTATCCGAGATCGGGAAACAGTTGAAGATCTGATGCGTGGCGAACCGACTTCCGAGAACGATGAGCTGGACTGGACGAGGTGGATGGTGCTGGAGGCCAACGGATGAGCAACCTCGAGCATGGGATTTTGATTATCGACTACGGTTCGCAATACACACAGCTAATTGCCCGCCGGGTTCGGGAAGCGCATGTGTATTGCGAGATTCGGTCGCCGCCGGACTCGGTCTACGAAATCAGCCGGGCGAACCCGAAGGGCGTAATCCTCTCGGGGGGCCCCAGCTCGGTCTACGACGAAGATGCGCCGATCCTGGAATCTGGGCTTGCAGAACTGGAGATGCCGGCTCTGGGCGTCTGTTACGGCATGTATCTGATAGCGGTAGCCGCTGGGGGTAGGGTGGAGAGCAGCGGGGAAAGGGAGTACGGACGCGCAGAGTTGGAGGTAGTGGATACGGCCGGAGTATTCGCCGGCTTCAAGCCGGGTGAGCGGACGCAGGTATGGATGAGTCACGGCGACCGAGTCACTGAGCTTCCGCCGGGAGCCATAGCCACCGGATCAAGCGACAATAGCCCTCTTGCCGCCTTCGCCGATTCCGTCCGCGGTCTCTATGGGGTGCAATTCCACCCCGAGGTAGCTCACACGCTTCGAGGGCGGGAGATGCTCCACAACTTCCTGTTTTCGATATGCCGGTGTGAGCCCGACTGGACGGCAGGCCATTTCATCAGCGAGCAGGTTGAAGAAATCAGGGCGCGGGTTGGGCCCGACGGGCGCGCCATATGCGGCTTGTCGGGAGGAGTCGATTCGGCCGTAGCAGCGGTGCTCGTACACCGAGCACTAGGCGATCGGCTGACCTGCATCTTCGTTGACCACGGTCTTCTTCGGCTCAATGAGCGGGAACAGGTCGAACGGGTGTTTCGGTCCCATCTCGGAATCGACCTGAGAGTAGTCGATGCGTCGGAACGGTTCCTGTCCCGATTGGATGGGGTGGAGGATCCTGAGGAGAAGCGCCGCATAATAGGACACACCTTCATCGATGTGTTCGAGGAAGCCGCTGATGCGGTGGGTCCCAACGTCGGGTACCTCGTTCAGGGCACCCTTTATCCGGACGTGATCGAGTCCGTGTCGCCGCGGGGAGGCCCCTCCGCGACCATCA
>JARRLJ010000320.1:0-6068 GCA_037387025.1 Gemmatimonadales bacterium | reverse complement strand
GAGGTAGGTGAAGAATGGGGGTTCGCTGACGAAGAGGACATCTCTCATGCTCCGGCCACGGGCGACCTGGACGACGATGGTGATCTCGATGTTGTTGTCAACCGACTCGGCTCTCCGGCCGGAGTGTATCGGAATGATGCGACTGCCCCGAGAATCGCAGTGAGACTCATGGGGCAAGCACCGAACACGTACGCGGTCGGCTCCAAGATCCACGTGTTTGGTGACTCGAGATGTCAGTAAACCATGTGTGATGTGAGGTTGAATCGCTCGCTGTGAGGGATCGTTCTTCGGACTCTCGTCGTGGCGGCTCCCGAATCTCGTACAGTCGACTCGGTTTTCAACGACTTGGCTCGTCAACCGCTGCTCCAGAATTCACTTAGCTTGCTCGGCCCAGGGATCACTTGGTACGACACTGACGGGGACGGCGACGAAGATCTACTGATTCCGTCGGGCCAGGGCGGGCGACTATCACTATTTCGCAATGACAACGGCGGTTTGCAAGCGGTGAGTATTGAAGCGGGCACCACCCAATACGATCAGACAACCGTACTGGGGATCCCCGGCGAAGGTGGTGGAACCGTGCTTCTAGTCGGGCAATCGAACTACACTGCGGCCACTTCGAATGACGCCCTTGCTGTGCCCGGTGTGCTGGGGTTGGACATGACAGGCCGTGAGGCATCGGTCAGATCAGTTGTCCCTGGCGCGCGTAGCTCGGTCGGCCCACTGGCGCTCGCGGATTACGACGGAGATGGAGACTTGGACCTGTTCGTTGGAGGAAGGGTCATCCCCGCAGCGTATCCGGTAGCGGCATCATCCAGGTTCTATCTGAACGAAGGAGGAAGGTTCGAGCTGGACGAGACGAATTCATCAAAGTTGTCATCGGTCGGTCTCGTATCGTCTGCTGTTTTCTCAGACGTGGACGTAGACGGAGATCCTGATTTGCTGTTGGCCGTCGAGTGGGACGCGTTGAAGTTGCTGACAAATGAAGGCGGTGAATTCACCGAAGGAGAAGAGAGCAGTGTTTTCAATACGTACAAGAGTCGATGGATTGGGATCGCCACGGGCGATCTAAATGAGGATGGACACCCCGACATAGTGGCTACCAGTTGGGGGCGAAACACTGAATATAGCGTGTCTGTCACGCGGCCTCTGTTTCTCTACTACGCCGATTTCGACCGCGATGGAAAGCTCGATTTGGTCGAGGCTCAGTTCGAGGAAGAGCGCCAAGCCGTGTTCCCTCTCGAATCATTTACACGCATCAAGAATGCGATGCCACAAGTTCAACAGCGCATTCAGACCCACATGGCTTATGCCGACGCGACTATGGACGAGATTTTCGGTGCTCAGCTGGAAACTGCCGAACGTGTCGACGCTACCTCGTTCGATCACATGTTGTTCCTCAGCAGGGACGGCACGTTCGAGGCAACTCCGCTACCACCCGAAGCGCAGTTTGCTCCCAGCTCGTATGCGGGAATCGCCGATTTCGACGGCGATGGCCATGAAGATGTGTTCTTGACGCAGAATCTCTTCACCACCGAGATGGAGATGCCGCGTTACGACGCCGGCCGCGGTCTCATCCTGAAAGGGGACGGCAGCGGCCAGCTGTGGCCCGTTCCAGGACAGGTTTCAGGCATCGAGGTGTATGGCGACCAACGTGGGGCGGCATATGCGGACTACAACAATGACGGCAGGATCGATCTCGTGGTATCACAAAACGGGGCCGCCACCAAACTGTATCGCAATGACGGTACTACACCTGGGATACGAGTGCGCCTCGTAGGAACAACGAGCAACCCGCACGTGGTCGGCGCGATGGTAGGTTTGATGTACGGAGATCGTCGCGGTCCGGTGCGGGAGGTTCAGGCAGGTAGCGGTTACTGGTCGCAGAACGGTGCGCTTCAGGTACTGGGTCGTAATCGAACTCCAACTGGTGTGTGGGTCCGGTGGCCCGGCGGTGGTGAAGTCCAGGTGCCGGTCGAGCCGGGACAACGAGAAGTGGTCGTACGCATCAACCGCTAGTGCTGATTCGTTCAGAACGCAAACAGTTTTGTCATCTTCGCGGTCAATACCCGATCCAACAGAGTATTCGTGCGCGTGTTGCGGCGTTCTGAATAAACCAAGAACACGTCGCTGAGTGGTGCGTGAATCAAGTTGAATCTCACATTCGTAATGACCTCATCAGCTGAGCTGTTGTACTGAACGAAAGCGCTGGCAAAGAAGCTAGTTGAAAGCGCATATCTGATCCGTGCACTGAAGAGATCCGCAGATAGTGAGCTATCGGCCAGGGTCAGGTCGTTGTGCTCGACTGTGAAGTCAAGAGAGACGTGGTAGTTGGGGCGCAAGAGTGCGTTACCGCGGATTGAGGTAATATCTCCATCGAAGAAGCCACCGCGGGAGAGCCGCACCCCTCCCGACACCGAACGTGCTCCACTCGAGGTATATGACAACGACGCGTCGGCGAAGGCGTACTCGCCCGGCGGAAGTTCCACTCCGGTAATGGTCTCAGGATCGGTTAGGCGCTCCATGTTGTTGTTGTACTCGAAGGTGAGCATACTCCCATCGATGAACGTGGTTCCCAGGCCCGCTGTTACCGTGCGCGTGTCCAGATCCCAGTGAAGATCGGATATCAGGCTCACTTCGATATACGGATTTACCTCGACGATTTGTGAGACGTCGGGTTGGGGATGCGCCCCCAACGTGGCGAATGCCTGCCGTATTGCCCTGCGACGAACGAAACCGACACCGGGGTCGAATGCGCCTCCCACTTGCTTCACGACAGCCGATGCGTCCCAGATGGGGTCGCGCCAAGCAACTTGCAACCAAGCTGCTTTGCTGTTGCCGGACTGGTTGGGTTGATCGGTCGCGGCCAGATATGAATTCACAATCATGTGGCCTAGCAACCTCAGGTTCGCATCGATGCCGTAGCTCCGATTGTATGTCTCAGAGGCGTTGGATTCCGTTACCTGACGGTTGATGAACATCAGGCCCACATCGCCGCTGCCGAATATGCTCCGCCTGATTCTGGCCACGGCGAAGTTCTCCGACGGTATGCCCCGGCTTTCCTGCGTCTGCGTATTGAGGATGCCCAGCTCAAATCCGTTCGTGCGCCCGCTGAGTCGAGCACCGAGCAAGATGGGCACCGGGCGGCGGTCCTCTGACAGACCGATACGTCTCGAGTGGAACAGCGTGAAGTTCCGCGGAGACGATCCGGTACGGTAGTTAGGCTCGGTGACGTCACCGAAGGCGAAGATACCCGCATTCTCCATGAAGAAATCGCGCTTTTCTGGAAAGAACAGAGGGAAACGGGTCAGGTTGACCTGTTCCTGGTCCACCTCCACCTGCGAGAAGTCGGTGAATGCGGTTATGTCGAGCGTGAGCCGCGGTGTCACACCATACTTTAGGTCAAAGCCTCCGTTGAAATCGTTGCCGTGGTCGTCGATCCTGAGTTCGCCCACCTGCCGTGCAGCACTGACATATGGCTTGATAGTTAGGTTGCGGCCTTGCTGGAGATGTTGCAGTCCCGTCAGTGTTCCTGCTTGGGACATCTTGTGGACTCGGTACTGCCGGTCGATGGGCGCCCAGTAGCCATCTTCATTCCTACGGCGCACCCTGCGCAGGAAGTTCACGCCCCACGTTTGCTCCTCAGCCGCGCGGTTGAACCGCAGTGTCGTGAACGGAATCGCGATCTCGGCTGTCCAACCGTGATCGTTAATGGTCGTCTTGCGGAAGATGACACCTTCCCAGGCACGGTTGACATAACGACTGTCGTTGAACACCTGAGCGTCGAAAATCGCGCCGGCCGGATTTACCGCGAACAGGGCGTTCTGCTTGTCCCAATACGTGTCTATCGAGAAACCAAAGATATCGGAATCGTGAGTTTGGAAATCCTGCTCGAGTCCGGATATGGTGAGTCTGTCCGGTTCGGAGTCGTACATCGTTGCCCCGATGTATAGCCGCTTCTCGTCATAGAGAACGCGGACGACCGTACTCTCCGACGCTGGGTAACCCACCCTGGGCAGGTTGAGCGTGAACCCTGTTGTTGAGTCGGCTAGCTGCCAACTCGGTTCGTCCAAGACCCCGTCGATAACAACCGGCGTTGTGGCACGCACAGCGCGGATCGTGGGTCGGGGTGCCATGTTGGGATCAATAGGTAGCAGTGCCGTCGCGGCTTCCGTTGAGCCGTGCGCGCGCGTTTCGACCTGGGCCTGAGCCGCACGCGGTCGCCCTAGGCTGATAGCTGCATAGCAAACAACTAGGAGGATGTACCTACTAATCTGTATTGTACTGATTGTGAAGACCCGTCGTGCTAGGGTAGATAGTACGAATAGTAAGGATATGCGAGAATGGAGAGCTAAGCCAGTGGCCACTTTGGACCTGGAGGCTGGCGCCCGACGTGGAAGCCGATTAGAGTTTCTCGTTCCTCGGTACAACCAGCAGACCAATGACGTCACGAACCTCACGGAGATCCAGATGAAGCATCACGAAGATGTGCATCTGTCGCGCAGGTGGTACGCCGCGGTGTTAGCAAGTGTGATAATCGCGGGTGTATCTATGGTACAGCCCATGCCGGCTTCGGCCCAAGGGTTGAGTCTGGAAAAGCAGACGGCGATTCGAGCAGCGGACGAACTGGCAGACGAAGTTCGACGCATGTCGATGACTCTCTGGGATTATTCCGAGACGGCAATGCTCGAGTACAAGTCAGCCGAGTTCCTTGCCGATCTGCTCGAGGCAGATGGCTTTACGGTGGAGCGGGGAGTGGCGGGCATGCCGACAGCCTTCATTGCTTCCTATGGAACGGGTGAGCCAATCATTGGCATCCTGGCCGAATACGATGCGCTGCCGGGTGTTGGCAACGCTCCAGTCCCACGTCTAGAAGGTCGAGAAGACGGTGTAACGAGCGGCCAGGGATGTGGCCACAATCTGTTCGGAGCAGCATCGGTAGGAGCCGCCATGGTTCTGAAAAGGGTGATGGACAACCACGGTATCAGTGGTACGGTCCGTCTGTATGGGACGCCTGCCGAAGAGACCGTTGTCGGCAAGGTGTACATGGCCAAGGCTGGCGTATTCGATGATCTCGATGCCGCCCTCGAGTGGCATCCGGGACTCGAGAACGCTGTAAACAACGAACGGTCACGCGCGCTGAACAACTTCACAGTCGAGTTCTTCGGCCAGGCTGCACACTCTTCAGCCGATCCTTGGAACGGTCGCAGCGCCTTGGATGCGGTCGAACTGATGAACGATGGAGTGAATTTGATGCGTGAACATGTGAAGCCGAGTGCCAGAATCCACTACGTCATTCCGTCGGCGGGGGAGGCACCCAACGTCGTTCCGGCGTATGCCAAGGTGTGGTACTTCGTGCGCGAGGCCGATCGCGCTGCTGTAGAAGAGTATTACCAGTGGATTCTCAACATTGCTGAAGGTGCAGCACTGGCAACTCGCACGACACACAGAGTTACGCTGATAACCGGAGTCCACGCAATGCTGTTCAACCGGCCACTGCAGGAAGCCATGCAGCTTAACTTGGAGGCGGTGGGTGCTCCAGAATTCAGCGACGCGGATCAGGAGTTCGCCCGTGCGCTGCAGAGTGCCCTGAAGCTGGAAGAGAAGGGGTTGAACATCGAGATCAAACCGTTGGCAAATGAGCCACTACCAGTCAGTGGTGGTTCGACTGACGTAGCTGAGGTGAGTCATATTACACCCACCGTGGGCCTCTCAGTCACAACCGCAGCTGACGGAGTGCCGTGGCACAGTTGGGCTACGACAGCTTCACCCGGGACCGACGGGGCCGTCCGGGGGGCAATGGTTGCGACGAAAGTGCTTGCCCTGACGGGAGTAGACATGTTCACCGATGCGTCGCTTGTGAATCGGGCTCGCGCGTTCTTCACCGAGGCAAGAGCTGGCGAACCCTACGTCTCTCCCATTCCTGTGGATCAGGCACCTCCGGTGCCCAAGAGAGAGAACGAGTAGCGGATAGATTCGCGGTCGTCGATCACCCACCTTTGGCTCGAGGCGGCTCGCTTGCGGCCACTGGATACTCTCGCGTGTCGTGCGCGCCACCGTATGTAGCC
>JARRLJ010000319.1:0-3725 GCA_037387025.1 Gemmatimonadales bacterium | reverse complement strand
TCGAGGGAGCGCCGCAGCGGTCCCGGACAACGTTGGGGAGCTGCGGCAGATCAATGTTCCATGGCTATCCTGTGGTAAAGCTAGGGTGTTGTAGACACGGCTGCTAGCATCCGCTCCAGGGGGTATTTGTCGAGTGGTACCCCTCTTGTCGCGACGTGGAGACCGGTCCCGAAAGCGAAGCCGAGACGGCTGTTCTGCTTGGCAGGAGGGTGACGTGCAAACACGATGTAAGACGAGGACCGGAAATGGTCCTCGTCATACATCGTCCTGCTTCGTTCTACCTGGTTTTCCTACAGACTCCAACCAGCTCGGTATTCGTAGTGAAGCAGATCGTTGGCCTCGGGGAGATTGGTGAACTGTCCCTTTGCCCCATCGTACTCCAGTGTGGTGTTCCTGTTCGCCGTCAATACCGCAATGTTGCCCAACAACATGATCTCGGCCAGATGCGCCGAAATAGTGAAATCGTTGGACGCCTTCCTGCCGTTCTTTATTGCATCGACGAAGTCCTCATAGATATCACCGGTGCGCGGTATCCATGGCTCAGGCGGCTCGAATGCTTCCATGGCGGCATCGGGTACGAGGTGCGGCTCCGCGCCGTGACTCCTGTGCATGATCACGCCCTTTTCGCCCAGATAGACGGCGTCTTCGACTACGCGACCCGGCTCCAATTCCGGCGGGCGGGGAGGTCTGAGTCCGCCATCGACCCACGTCATTTTCACCGGCGGCATGCCATCGCGTTCTGGAAACTCATAAGTGAGCATCTGAGCTAGGGGCAGAAATTCTTCGTTGTATCTGCTGCAGGATGCCTGGATCTTGGTTGGTAGGGGGAGCTTGAGGGACCAGACGGCGGCATCGAGAATGTGTGCGCCCATGTCGCCCATCGCGCCGGTGCCGTAGTCCCATAGACCGCGCCAGTTGAAATGGCAGATATCCGGATGATACGGTTTCTCCGGGGCCGGACCCAACCAGACATCCCAGGCCAACGAGTCGGGTACCGGTACGCCTTCAGGACGTTCGATGTCGCCTTGCGGCCAGATCGGCCTATTGGTCGACATGTGGATTTCTCGGACGGGACCGATGGCGCCGGACTGAATCCACTCAGCCGTCATCCGACTGCCTTCAGTCGCATGCCCCTGGTTGCCCATCTGGGTTACCACACCAGTCTCTTGCGCCATTGCTTTGAGCTTGCGGCATTCGTGTATCGTCTTGCACATGGGTTTTTCGACGTATACGTGTTTCCCCATTTGCATGGCATATGCCGCAATGACGGCGTGCGTATGATCAGGAGTAGCGATCATGACTGCATCGATCTCCGGCTCGTTGTCCAGCATCTTGCGGAAGTCTTGATATACCTTTGCCTTGGGATATCCCTTGAAGACGTAACCCGCAAACTCCGTATCTACATCGCACAAGGCGTAGATATTGGCGATGTGTCTCGGTTCCTCTTCCTGTTGCGGCTGCGGTCGTTGCTGTTGCTCACCTTGCCGCTGCTGTTGCTGAGCCCGCCGGCGAGCAAACTCTGCTCGCCTGGCTTCCATCTGGGCGATCTCCTCCGGAGTTAGCGGCTGACCAGTAGCAGTGCGCACCGGACGTTCGATTGGCACGTCGGGATCGGCAAAACCTGCAATGTCCTGAGCGCCTCTGGCACCCACACCTATACCGGCCACATTGACCATATCACTTGGAGCCTGGTAACCGGGTCCGCCCAGCACGTGGCGCGGCACGATCGTAAACGCGGCAGCCGCCGATCCGGTTGTAGCCAGAAACTTCCGTCGTGAGAAGTTCCCGCCCTTCTTGCGTTTCTTGTTCTTACGTTCACTCATTACATGGACTCCTTTCACTATCTTAGCCGCCACTCGCACTCAGCTCGTGGCTGTGTCAGGGTGCTACATCCGCCACCGTATAGTCATTCATCGTTGCAAAGAAATCCGCAATGATGGCCGCGCGGTCGAAGTTTTCCCACAGGATGATCTCACGTTCATTGTCTGGACGCTCTGCCCATTCCCCGTCCTGCAATATGGGAGCAGGGATAGTGCGCGGCGTTGCCCAGGCGGGATCCTTGACTATGGCAACTGCCGCCATGTCAAACAAGGCCCGGGAAGGCGGATCGTCGAATATCTGGATGTGGTCAAACAGGCTTACCGAGTAATCGCCGAAGTTCGTAAACGTACCGCCGTGCCTGCCGGTCACGGGAGATTCAGCCGTGGGGCCTTTCCCCGGCATTCTCCGGCGAATCTCCTCGCGGGTAACCCGCACGGCGTCCGTCCCGGAAGGCTCACCGTAACGAACCAGCGCAATCTCGAAATCGACATCGCTGTCCAGAATGTAGTTCAACGCCGGCTCGTCGTTTACCTGGTTGTATTCACCCGGCTCTGGATAATTGGAGCCGAGCCATACGATACGTACCCGTTCGGCGATCGCCGGATCTTTCTTGAGTGCCAGAGCGATGTTGGTCAATTTGCCCACCGGGACCAGCACCAGTCTGCGGTCCGAAGCAGTGTTGGCCCTGTCGACGATATGGCGTACGGCCTCAGCACCGTCGAAATCCGGATCATCGATATGGCCCTGAATTTCGTCAAATGAACCGGATGCGCCTTTGTACACCTCGAGGCCTGGGTAGAGCGTGCAGAGCTTTACGATCCGTTCCGCTTCCCTGGCGTGTTCGTCGATGCCGCCGCCGTTGCTCGTGCGGTTGACGGTCATACCTTCGACATCGAAAGCCTCGCCATTAAGCAGCATGTAGGCAATGGCGTGTTGATCATCCAGTTCGTTGTTGGCATCGGTATCGAGCAGGATTCTGATCTTGTCCGTGGTGGGCGAGTCGGAACGCGCTGAACAAGCACTCATAATTGTTGATCCCATAATCAACATGAAGAGGGCTCTACGTGCACTCATTCCGGACTCCACGCGTCTGGCTTTGATATGGATTCCTCGGCGGTTCGTGAAGTATGACTCGCCGTCGCGGTGCTGTCCACCTCAGATCCACTCTAGCGGGTCCCAAACAGTGAGCTACATCTTTATCGAGCTGACGCCAGAGCCACCCGCTGACAACACGGAGACAGGAGGACCACATGAAGAAGCGCCGTTCAAGCTTTGCACTCGTTGTCACAGTGGTAGCGGTCCTGGCGGCCTGTGCGCAGGACAGTGCCAGGTACGAAGCCGAGCAACTGTCAGTGCTGGAAGACAGGATCCGTGGCGGTTGGGCCGGCCAGATGATCGGGGTCAGCTTTGGCGAGCCCACAGAGTTTCGCTACCTGGACCGGATCATGCCCGAGGAAGAACTCCCCGAATGGCAACCGGAGATGGTATCCAGCACCCTCAATCAGGACGACCTCTACGTGGACATGACTTTCGCGGCCGTGCTGGACGAGAAGGGCCTCGACGCCACCACCGACGACTTCGGGGCCATGTTCAGGGAGGCACAGTACCGCCTGTGGCACGCCAACCTGGCCGCACGCAGAGCTTTGAGACGGGGCGTACCTGCCACGCTTAGCGGAACGCCACAGTACAATTCCCACGCCAACGACATCGACTTTCAGATCGAGGCGGACTTCATCGGACTGATGGCTCCGGGAATGCCCCAGGCCTCCAACGATATCTGCCGTCGCGCCGGCCGGGTCATGAACCACGGCGATGGCATCCTCGGTGGAGTGTTCGTGAGCGGAATGTATGCGGCGGCTATTTTCGAGAGCGACCCGCGCAGAATAGTGGAGGCTGGTCTTGCG
>JARRLJ010000318.1:0-5409 GCA_037387025.1 Gemmatimonadales bacterium | reverse complement strand
CGGGGAGTCGTCACTTCGGCCTCGTACGAGACCCGCGCTTATGGCGTCCGCTCCGGAATGCCCATGTCACAAGCCATGCGGCTTTGCCCCAACGCCGTGCGAGTTGGTGTGCCGGGAAAGGAGTGCCGCCAGAAGAGCCGAGAGATCCGCACGGTTCTGCAGCGATTCACCCCAGTGGTCGAGGCGGCGAGCATCGACGAGTTCTACCTCGATATGACCGGCACCGATCAACTGTATGGGGGAGAGCCGCTGGAAACGACTGCCGGAAGAATTCGCGACGCAGTGCTGACCGAGACCGGGGTCGCCGTTTCGATTGGTTGCGGATCGTCCAAACTCATTGCCAAGTTGGCTGCGAAACAAGCGAAGCCTCACAGAGGCACGTCTAACGGCGTCAAGGTGGTGCCGGCAGGGCAGGAGTTGGCGTTTCTAGCCGGCCTGCAACTGGCAGACATCCCAGGGATCGGTCCGCGGTTGCAGGAGAAACTCGCTGAGCGTGGCCTCACGACGATATCTGAAGCGCTGGACTTGCCGGAGGGCGCTCTCACGGGTTGGCTAGGAGACCGTGCGGGACGCTGGCTGTACCGCAGGATCAGGGGCCTCGATGCCGCCCCGGTCAGTCCTCATGCGCCGGCCAAGTCGATGAGCCACGAGGAGACCTTCCCGGTGGACATCGAGTCGGACGTTGACCTGAATCGAGAACTACTAAGGCTGTCGGGGCGCGTTGCGGCAGACCTCCGTGGCAGGAATCTGAAAGCACGCACGGTAACCGTGAAGCTGCGGGACACCGATTTCACCACCAGACAGGCGAGCCGCACCTTGGCCCGTCCGGTCGATTCCGACCGCCCGATAGGGACCGCAGCTCGCCGTTTGCTCGCCCAGCTCCGACGCGACCGGCGCGTTCCCGCTCGCCTGCTGGGCGTCGCACTGTCCAACCTAGGTCCAAGCGACGCCGAGTTAGACCAACTATCCCTGTTCGAAGAAAGCGACGAGTCAGAGCGGGACCGACAGCTATCGCGCGTGGTCGACGACATCAACGCACGGTTCGGCCGCGATCATATCCTGCGGGGCAACACAATGGGTCCTCACCAATAGCCCGGATAACGGCGCGGCTGTCCTCTGATGGCCGAATGCGTCCAAACTGGGGGACGGAAATAACACCTCCGAATCACATAAACGACTTCAAAACAACAACTTACGTCGTGGCACGCATCTCGCTAGCAACATTGAATGGGAGCGTACGATTCGCCCCTGGTGCGGCCGGTTGCGAAACGGAGGGCCGCAACCCACCGTGCTAAGGTGCCCTGAGGTTGCCCCTCTCCGACCGCGAAACAGGTTGCACGTGATCAGCCGTCAGGAGATCTGGAGGTAGTTATGCTGAGTGTCGCACTACTCTCTCTACTGGTTCCCACGGCCGCTACGGCCAGCTTGCCGGCGGCCGCAGCCTTGACGCAGCAGGACAATCTTCCTGTCACAATCTGGCTGAACAAGCGAAACGCGCAGCTGGGTGATCGCGTCAGAGCCTATGCGCGAACCAATGCCGACGGCTACCTGGTGGTGCTGCATGCCGAACCGGATGGCAGGGTTAGGGTCCTGTTTCCCGTAGACCCAGGTCAAGACAACTTCGTGAGGGCAGGTAGCGACTACGAGATTCACGGCCGCGGAAGCAGGGAAGCGTTTCGGCGTGTTCGAGCCGTTTTCGCGGGCCGACCACTGGGATTACGGACTGCCGGAAACGTGGATCGTGATCGAGGATGCGGAGGCGGAGCTTACTGACATTGCAGTCACGATGGCTTCCGGAGCCTACTTCGACTACGACTACGTGCAGTATGGAGCAGGCGAATCTGTAGCACCGGCACCTGGTGCCGTCGCGCTTTCGTTTTAGGGGGGCACCTACGTTGGCCTCGGTCTGGGAGCCTATTACTACCCGGACTACTACAGTTGGCGTCGCTGGGCACTGCTCTCATATCCCTACTATTACGGGTACCCCTACTATGGTTCGGGCTGGTATGACCCGTTCTACTACGGCTACTACCCCTACTGGGGGTGGGCTGGCTACTACGGGTGGAACGGATGGAGATGGCCCTACTACTGGCGGGATCCATACCGGTACGGCTGGGGCTCACACTACTACGGTGGCTACGGCGGATGGTACTACAGTTACTCGAACGGTCACGGCTATTCGACATACAGCAATGGAAGGATCAGATACACGCCTCCGAGGACGCCGTACAATGCAACGTCCCGCACGCGTCGGGTATACACGGCGGGGCACACAACTAGCCCGGCACGCCGCGTAGCCTTAGCCAATGGCGGGACAGCCAATGGCAGAGGCACGAGCTCGGCCGGAAGACGTACCAGCGGCACGATCGTGCGGGTGGCCGATACACCCACACGCCGCACAGCTAGTACAGCGATCAGGAACGCGGGCACTTCTACCAGACGGTCGTTCCCGCAGCAGCCGGTTCGAACCACACCTGTGCGTAGCAGCACCTCCGACACGAGGAGTGTCGCCGCAGCCGGCCGCAGGGAAAGTTCCGTCGCACCCTCGTCGACTCGGACAACGGGTAGCGTCACCGGCCAGAGCCGCGCAGTGACCACCCGGCGGACCACGGCGCCATCGCGACCTCAGGTGAGCCCGGTTCGCGCGACCGACGTTCGCCGGCAGGTGACGTCGACACGGCGCGCAACTACGCCGTCGGTCACCCGGTCGACCACGATCAGGAGACCCTCGTCTACGAGTATACGGTCGACGACCAGCAGGCCGTCGACTTCGACGCCGCGGCGAGTAACGTCGGCTCCACGAACTCGGACGACGGCTACGGTGAGGCGTCCGTCCACGCCCACTCGGACCCCTACACGGGTGAGCCGGCCTGCTGCTCCGAGATCGACCGGGTCCGTATCCAGAAGTTCGGGATCGAAGTCTAGTTCGACGGCTTCCAAGCCTACCAGGCGCAAGAAACCGTAAGGAAACCCTGTGAGTGACAGAAAAGGAGCAGGAAGCCGAAGTCTTCCTGCTCTTTCTTTTTCTATTCCGGAACGAGGCAATCCGCCTGCCTCAGGCCATGTCCTCGATCGATGCCCGGAGGTAGTCGAGGACAGCCCTGTACTCGCTTAGAATCAGCTCGAGCAATTCGTCTGCTCCGGCGATCTCACCGGATCGGCCCATGGACTCGATCCGTTTGAGCAAGCCCGCGAGCACCTGAGCACCGATCATGCCGGCGGCTGACTTGAATGGGTGCGCAGCTTTCTGCACCCTGTCCGCATCACCGGCGGCGACGGCTCGCTCCAGCTCATCCATCCGGCGCGGTGCGTCCTGGAGAAAAGTCTCGATCATCGACTCAACGGCCTCCTCGACGCCCGCCTCTCGCATGGAACTGCGGAACCCCTCGATATCCACCGGCGGCACCCGCGGAGTCTTTCCCTCAGCAGTCAGACGGTCAACCGACAGGCTCCACCCCTCCACAGCCGCGAACAGCTCATGCGGTTTGAAAGGCTTCGAGAGATACCCTGTCATGCCCGCGTCGAGACAGCGCTCGCGGTCCCCCGCCATCGCATGGGCAGTCATCGCGATTATCGGCAAGTCGCGGCCCAACCGCCTGATCTCTTCAGTGGCCGCGACGCCGTCCAATTCGGGCATCTGAACATCCATCAAGACAACGTCGTACGTATTCCGCGTCACCTCCCTCACAGCCTGACGACCGTCTGGTACGATCTCTACACTGTGACCTCGCTTGCGCAGCATTGTTGCGGCAACCTGCTGGTTGACCGGGTTGTCTTCCGCCAGCAAGATGCTCAAACGACGCCTGGTCTCGTCGATAGTGTGCCGTGTTACCAATCCACCGGGGTGGGTCTTTGGATCAGACTCGGCGAGGACTGCCGCCGCTTCGAGCAGGTCGAATCGCGAAATCGGTTTTGGCAGGTACGCCGAGATACCTAGCTCTCGACAGCGTCGGGCGTCACCTCGCATCCCTGCCGATGTCAGCATCATGAACTTCGTGTCCGATAGATCGGGATCGCTCTGCACGGCACGGGCTACCTCGAACCCGTCCAGGCCCGTCATATGTGCCTCAACGATGGCCAACTTCCTGGGTACCCCTTTGTCTGCCGCGTGCTTGAGTGCAGCTATGCCCGCTTCTCCAGACACTGCTTCTTCCACGTCCACGCCAGCCAGCTCCAGCATCTCCCGCACCATTCGCCGGTTGGTCGCATTGTCCGCAATGACAAGGGCCCTCAAGCTCTCCAGCGACGTGCCATATGACGAAGCTGGCGTGACTTCGTGCTCCGACTCAACCTCGAGCGGGATAGCAAAGCCGAACTCGGAACCGACACCAACTTCACTCGACACCTGTATCTCACCACCCATCAATCGCACGATCCTGCGGGATATCGTGAGCCCCAAACCCGTACCGCCGTACTTACGCGTTGTCGAGATATCCCCTTGGCTGAATTCGGCGAATATCGCGTCCAGTTGTTCGGTCGCGATTCCGATCCCGGTATCCCGGACGGTGAAGCGAACGAGTGCTTCTTTCCCCTTGCGACCGTCGAGCGACACGCTCACTACCACCTCACCCTCGTGAGTGAATTTGACCGCGTTGCCCACGAGGTTGGTCAACACCTGACGTAACCGTCCGGGATCTCCTCGCATCGTGTGTGGTACGTCCGGCTTTGCCTCGTAGGCCAGTTCTATCCCGCGTTCCACCGCCCGGACCGCCAGCGGGCGAACGGTCGAATCCAGGAGACCCGGCAGGTCGAACGGAATCTCCTCGAGATCCAAGCGGCCGCCCTCTATCTTCGAGAAGTCGAGCGTATCATCGATGATCCGCAGTAGTGCTTCGGCAGAGCTGCGTACCAGATCGGTGGCCTGTCTCTGTTCCTGAGTCAACTCGGTATCGAGCAGCACCTCTGTCATGCCCAACACACCGTTCATGGGAGTACGGATTTCATGACTCATGTTGGCAAGAAAAGCACTCCTTGCCTCCGCAGCTCGTTCGGCAGCTTCACGAGCCCTTTCCATAGCTTCCACAACAGCGGCCCGTTCCGATACGTCGCGAGCCATGCCACGGGCACCAATGATAACCCCACCCTCGTCCAGCACCGGTCGCGCCGAGAAACTCACGTGCTTTCGTTTGCCACTAACATCGCAATGAACTGTCTCGTAGTCCGTCAGTTCCGAGCCGGTCAGGACTCTTCGCATAGCCGCCAGGTCTTCCGACCGACGCTCGGGAGTCGAGCGATTCACCAGCAGTTGACCGAGAAGTGCTTCAGCCTTCATCCCGTAGATCCGTTCACAGGCGGGATTGATCTGCTTCCACCTCCCCTCCAAATCCACCTGCGACACCTAGTCCGCTGCAGACTCTACCAGTTACCGGTAGTGGTGTTGGGTTTGCCTGACGTCCATCTGCGACCTCT
>JARRLJ010000317.1:0-3729 GCA_037387025.1 Gemmatimonadales bacterium | reverse complement strand
CTCGATCGAGCGGGTCGAGATCCTCAAAGGTGCCGCGGCCGCCACACTGTACGGCAGTGAAGCGTCGGGCGGTGTCATTCAGATCTTCACCAAGAAGGGCAGTCAGGGAGCCCCGCGGTTCAGTTTCCGAATCGAGGAGGGCATCTCGAGCTACCCCGATGTCTACCACCCCAACGCTGGATTTGCGCGGGATCAGGATCAGGCAGACCAGATCAACGAGGTCTACGCCAACACCCCGGGTTGGACCAATGTTGCGCCTTACGAAGTGTTCCAGCGGGAATTCATGAATGACATCTACGAGACGGGTTGGCAACAGACCTACTCGGCGACCGTGACCGGCGGTGGGGAAACTGTCAACTACTTCGTCTCCGGGCGCTTCAACCGCGACGACGGACCCCTGGGCCTCCAAGAACTCGGTCCGACGCGGGACATCGCGCGGAAGATTCAGGGAACCGCCAGTGTCACGATCTTCCCGCGGGAGAGGCTCTCGTTCCGGATCGGAACTCTGTTCACAGATGCGAAGACGCAGATTCCGAGCAACGGGAACAGTATCTACGGTGTATACGCGCTCACGATGTTCGGCAAGCCGGAACTGGCGTATTGCCGAGACCTCGACGAGGACGGCAATCAAGATGTGGCACCGGGCTACATTGGCAACACAATGCCGATGTGTGAGACCCAGGGCAACGCCACCGGTAATGCGGCGTTCATGACTACTCGTGAGGCGATGCAATTCGACAACGTCCAGGACGCCGAGCACTTCAACGGCAACATCACGGGGTCGTATAGGGCGTCGGATGAGATCAATTTCGAAGGAACCTTCGGTATCGACGTCACGAACTCCGACTACACCCAGTTCCGCTACTTCCGTAGCGACGTCGATCGGTACACCAGTAACTCCAGGTTCGGATATCGCTACATCGACGCCCGGCACCATCGAGAGCTAACGTTGGACCTAAAGGGTACGTGGGACAAGCGATTGAGCAGTCTCTCGTCCTCGCTCACGCTCGGTGCACAGGGCTTCGTATCGACCGAGACGAATACTTGGTCCGACGGTGACATTTTCCCCGGTCCGGGGATCGAGGTAGTCGGAGCAGCGGCCAACATCGATGCATTCGAGGGCTGGCTGCAGGTAGTCAATACCGGGCTGTTCGCCCAAGAGCAGATCGGATACAACGACTATGCCTACCTCACGTTCGGAGGCCGTTGGGACAAGAACAGCGCCTTCGGTGAGAACACCGGTGGTGCCTTCTATCCCAAAGGCAGCCTGTCGCTCGTGTTCAGCGACATGCCGGGCTGGAACAGCTCGCTGCTGTCCACGTTCCGAGTCCGCGGAGCGGTCGGCAAGTCGGGTCTCCAGCCGGGCGCGTTTGACCAGTTCCAAACCTTCCAATCTGGCACCACTTGGCTGGGCGCAGGGCTGCGTCCCGACAACCTTGGGAACGAGGACCTCAAGCCCGAGAAGTCGATCGAGTACGAGGCCGGGGCCGAGTTCGGTCTGTTCGACAACATCATGGGACTCGAGGCTACGTATTGGCGCCGGACGACCACCGACGCACTGGTTAACCAGCAGTTCCCGGTGAGCGGCGGCTTCTCTAACTTCCAGCTCATCAACATCGGTGAGCTGAGAGGGCAGGGCCTCGAGCTCAAGTTTGACTGGCTTGCGCTGGACAAGTCGGACGTCACCGCCAGCGTCTTCGTCAGTGCTTCGTATCTCAAGGAACAGATCCGCAGCATGGGTACCGCTCCGCCGATCAAGGTGGGAGGTTCATACCCGCGGTATCGTAACTTCTTGATGCCGCCGTGGGACACCGACGGTGATGGCGAGCCAGATCGGTACTTCGCTCCCGGCGCGTTCTTTGGAGCCCAGTTGGTAGACTACACTCCGGGCTCGACGGTACCGTACGACACGGACGGCGACGGCGAGCCGGATTCTGAATCGACGTTCCTGACCTGGCTTGGTGACCAGGAGTCGATATCGGTCGACCAGTCGGAGATGAGTCCACTAGTGCGGGACGATGACGGCGACGGCGATCGGTTGGACCACTACCTGGGCAAGCCGAGTCCCGACTGGACGGGTTCGTTTGGAACCACCATCACGTTGTGGCAAAACTTCGACATCAGCAGCCTGTTCGAGTTCAGGACTGGGAATTATTCCGTGACCAACTTGACTGACGCGTTCCGCAAGTCGAACGCGACGATCGGTCGTAACACTCCCGGGGCTGCGGAGGCCGAGGCAACGTTGGCCAACCCGGCCACCAGTGCGCAGCAACGGTATGACGCGGCCATGGAGTGGGCTACCGAATACAAGGCGCTCTCACCCTTGAGCGGCCTCAATACCATATATGATGCCAAGTTCTTGCGTCTGCGTGAGATCAGCCTCACATGGAGAGCGCCGGGCAGCTTCGCGTCGAAGCTGGGCTTGGACAATCTGGTTCTGTCCCTGTCGGGCCGTAACCTGCTGAAGTTCAGCAACTACACCGGCATCGACCAGGAATCGAACTACCAGGGGAGCTGCACGGGGAGCGGTACCGACTGTAACTTCGGAGACGGCGTCGACGCGTTTGGCACGCCTCTGCCGCGCCGGTACACCCTCGCCGTCCAGTTCGGGTTCTAAGGGGGCTATTAACGATGATTAAATCAAACAAAGGCGGCGGCCGGCGCTTGGGCGCTGTGCTGCTTGCATTGACCGCGGGGGTCGCTGTTACCGGGTGCAATAGCCTGCTCGACGTCGACAACCCAAACAACGTGGTCGCTGAAGACATACTGCAGCCGAGCGCAGGAAGCGCGTTGGCCAACGGAGCGTTATTTGAGGTTCAGTCGGGTTACACCTACACGCTCATGGTGTATAGCACGGCCACCGACGAGATGACGTGGGTCGGATCGCGCGACAACTTCCAGACCCTCGACTTCGGGTATGTCGAAGACCCGCTGAACGAATTTTCCGATGAGGCGTTCAAGGACATTGCCCCAGCTCGCTGGATGGCGGACGAGGCGATCAGGATCCTCGAGATGCACTTGGCCGGTGACTCGATAGTAGACGAGCAGGAGCTGGGCGAGGCGTATCTGTGGGGCGCGATCGTGTACGTCGTGATCGCGGACGTGTTCGATGACTTCACGTTTTCGGACAAGCGAGTCGCCTCAGCGCCCATCGGAGAAGCCAATATGGGTGGGCTGTACGACCAGGCGATTTCCTATCTGGACGCCGCGCTCACGCTGGACATTTCGTCCGACCTGGAGCGCAATGCCACGGCGATGCGAGCGCGCGCCAAACACGCTCGCGGTGTCTGGAACCTGGTTGGCACCAGGCCCATCAGCACGGGGCTCATCAGTACGACCGATGCAGCCGCTGCTGCAGCGGATGCACAGGCCGCGCTCAACATGGATCCTTCAGACTGGGTGTTCGAGTTTGAGTACACATCCACTGGCACGGGCGCGGACGTCCACTCCAACGTCAACAGCCGATTGGAGATGAGGTTCGGCGATCGCTACATCATTCCGGAGGCTGACGGGAAACGCCGTGACCGCACTGCACCTGATCGCGGCATAGCGTTGCAGGACCCGATCGACGCCGTAGGAGATCCCCGACTCGACGCTTTCATGACGGCGTTCGAGGATGGGATAACGTTGGGCAATCTGCCGATCATCTCAGCGCGTGAGATGCACCTCATTCTGGCCGAGGATGCGCTGGTGAGGAGCGACGCGGCGGCCTTCGCCACAAACATCAAC
>JARRLJ010000316.1:0-6009 GCA_037387025.1 Gemmatimonadales bacterium | reverse complement strand
GTAAACGCCAAGAACGTAGTCGTCACCGATCTCAAGAGCTCGCACGCGCGGCAGCGCGACCACACCCAATAGTGCGCCCACCGGGTCGAACACCAGATAGTCAACCGATTCCGCTGCGGCGCTGTTCGTCGGGCCCTGCTCCACCCAGAGATTGCCGACTCGATCGAGCGTGATGCCAGAGTAAGGCGGACGCGACCCAGGGTGAGCAACCTGCTCCAGCATCCGCACTACATCAGCTTCTCTGAGCTTGAGTGTATACAGCCCGATCATGGTGTCACGCCACGTTGCGATCTCCTCGTCGGTCACCGCCGGCGTCGCGGAGGTCCACCGGATCAACGTCCGCGGCTCGCCGGGGCTGAAGCACGCTATCTCCGATACAGCTTGCTCACCGATACAGATCTTCGGCGACGTCCCGTGCGCGGCTATCACTGTCCCCCTCGCCAAGGCTGGAACTACCAGCATATCTCCCCACGGTGCGCTCACGTTTACCTGCTCGAGATCGCCAAAGAACATCAGTGTGTCGACGGCCGAGTAGTCCATTGACACTCTCAAGGCCCCGCTTCTCATCCGCCCGGCCCGTGGTCGCGAATTGAATGACCCAGCGGTCTTGTCGCCTCCTTTTTCAATAAGGCGAACCAAAAGTTCATTATCCGGCATCAGCTGCACGGTGGCGGGGTAGAAAGGTGGATCGACTACTTTGGCTAGCTGCGCCATGTCAACTGATCGGACATCCCCCAACTCGCCGCCTGGGTCGAACCGGCTCACGCGATACAGCTTCGCGTCCCACACCAACACAGAGTCCCCCGCTGTTACAACCACCTGAACCGGACTCTGGAACTCCCCGGGCCCTGACCCCCGACCGCCCAGAGTTCTGACGAAAGCGCCGTCACCATCGTACAGGCGAACCGCTCGTGAGCCGCCGTCAGCAACTATGATGTCGCCGTCGGATTGGCGGCCCGCAGCCGAGACGTCGAACAGCTGATACTCCTGGGGGCCCTGGACAACGCCAATACTCACTTGTGGCTGGAGTGGAATCGTCCAGGCATCGCCCTCCGCCCATTGACGCTCATGGCTGTAAACGATCTTCACGCCAGCGCTATCTGACACCTCCAGCGAGGCATGCCGTTCGTTCGCAGACGTGCAGGCACTAATCGCTACGATCGATAGGAGGACACCGAGTATTCGTCGCATTTGTTTCAATGTGTGAGAAATCTCGGGTCGTGCCCGTGCCACGGGACGACCCATCCGATGAGTCACCAAGCCACTAGAATCCGGGCCAATGCTCCCTCTTTCCAATCAGCTCGATGACCGCCTCAGTGAGATCGTTTCCATTGTCGCTGTTGGTCTGCACGACGACGCCATGCCCCAGACTCATGTGGCCCAGCATGCCGCCCCTGAATCCATCGTTCGCTCCAGCGTGCCAGAAGAACTCCTGGCCATGGAGACGCCTCAGTCCAAAACCCAGGGCGTAGTCGTTCATGACTTCCGTAAGCAGCAGTTCGACGTTCTCCTTCGTAAGCACCCGGTTTGACTCACCTCTGAGCGACAGTTGCAGCTCGATGACGAACCGCGCTATGTCTGTTGCAGTCGTCCACAGTGCCGCCGCGGCCATCTCGGGATAGTCGTGATGCCCTCCCGGCACGGCGACACCGTTAGCGTAATAGCCGGAGGCCGCGTAGCCCAGCAACGAATCAGGTAACGGCTGCTCATAGGTGCTGTGCTCCATTCCGATCGGTTCCAGCACCCGCTCCCGTATGAAGTCAGGGAACGTGGAACCTGTTACGTCCTGCACCACCTGGGTGATTATGACGTAACCGCCACCAGAGTATCGCCACTCGCTGCCTGGGACCATGTCAACGACGATCGGCGCCGAATTAGCCGGCGGCTCCCCGTTCAAGATCTGAATCAGCGTCGGCGCCGGCTCGGGATAGCGGTAACCACGAAAGCCGTGCACTGTAGTCCCAGCCGTGTGACTGAGCAGCCGGCGCAAGGTGACTTTCTCAGTCCTCTGGAAATCATTGTAGGGGACCTGCCACGACGTGAGGTACTCGTTTACGTCCGTGTCCAACGAAACTGTCCCGTCCTGAACCAGCGTCATCACACCTACCGCGGATACCGATTTACTGATGGACGCGGCTTGGGTTAGAGTCCGCTCGGTCACTGGCTCACGTGTGGACTCGCTCTTGACACCGTGCACCTCAACATAATCCAGTGCGAAATCCCTTATCACGGCAACGTTCGCGCCCGGTACTTCATAGAGTTCCATCCAAGATCCGATGTCGGATGGATCTGCGGGGCTCAGTCCGCTGCTGCAAGCCCCTAACCCGAACGCCAGGGCAGCCCCGCCTGCGAGTGCCAGTCTATTTGTCAGCTTCACGATCCGCCTCGTCTCCCAGTTGCGTGTGCTGATCAGTCTACAGTGTGTCGCGAGCTCCTTCATGTCGCAGACCGAAAGAACATCTCACTTCACTACGCGTGTATTTGTGGAGACGATTCAAGGCAGGATCTGGACCTCCAGCAGCTGCACAATGGGCCTCACCTCGAGCCCGTCAACTCCTTACTCAACTTCTCGAGTTTCGCTCGCGCCTCGAGGTCGTAAGCCTGATCGTTTGCGCGCGCCGGCTCCAGACCGTCGAAGAACTGTCCACCGTCGATCTCCGTCGAGGTTATCAGTTGCATCACCGCGTCCGCTCCCTCAGCGATGGTCGAGCGGGGTTCGACGCCCGCCCTCGCCACCATTCCCGTGGGCATATACGTAGCGGGGTGAAGGCAGTTGACCATGACCTCGGTACCTGCGAGTTCTTCCGCCAGATCGAACGTGAAGAGGACCTGCGCGAGTTTACTCTGCGCGTAGGCGCGTCCACCGCTGAAGTTGTTCTGCAGCATCACATCGTCGAAATCGATGGGCCACTGAGCGAGCGACGACACGTTCACGACGCGTGACGGGGCGCTGGCCAGAATCCGAGGCAGCAACATGCGTGTGAGCAGATATCCCGCCAAGTAGTTGACCTGGAACCGGTACTCGAGTCCGTCCTCGCTGAGCAGGCGCTCGTTTGGAGCCGGTCCAATGCCGGCATTGTTGACCAAAACGTCGAGCCGCTCGTAGTCCCTGAGAATCGACTCACCGAACTCTCGCACCTGGTCCAACGAGGCAAAATCTGCGACATAGAACCGAGCGCTCCCCTTCCCTTCACTCTCGATCTCGGCCACCAACTCTAAGCCTCGCTCCCGGTTACGACCGTGGACTATGACGTGATCACCCTGAGATGCGAGTCGCCGGGCTACCTCGCGACCCAACCCGCTCGTCGAGCCTGTTATCAGTGTGACTCGCTGATTCGGACGTGGATGCGCTTGCGCCTCGACCTTCGGACCGATCACCAGCATCGCGACGGCGATGACCATCAGTGAGAACCCAATCTCGTTCATTATGTGTGACACCGTCCTTCGAGATCCGCTAGCCAGCCCGAGCATTCGGCTACACCCTCCCGTACACCTACCGTTCTGTAGCGCTCTCTAGCTTCTTCCCACAGCGGCTTGGCCGCCTCCAGCTGCCCGGCATTGCTTTTGAGAATGGCCAGCGGCCGAATTGCGTTTGCGAAATCGAGTTTGTGAGCATCTTCGGTGCCGCGATAGATCGCTAACGCTTCCCGGTAACACAGCTCGGCTTGGTCCGTGCGACCGGCGTCCTGATTCGCTTTCGGCGCGACAAATTGCCACCGCCTCCTCGTACAGAGGCAGCGCCGCATCACCGCGTCCCAGATCTCGCTCGATTTGGCCCAGCGCTTTGAGCGCCTGCACCAACTCGCGGCGCTCACCTGTCTGTCGGCACAGGGCCACAGCTTCGACTAGATCGCGCTGCGCATCCGCCGTCCGGTGCTCCCGCCGCGCGCGATCCGCGCGACGCATGAGTGTCGCCGCGGAATCAGGCACTGGATACCCAAATCGAGGAATGCTTATGGCTCCGCACACGCCGTTCGCTTGTGTTTGAAGTCGACCCGACGCGCCTCACCGTTTGAAACACCCCAGATCCAGGCGGCGAGCGAGTCGGAGCCCCTCTGACTGTATCCGATCCGTTGCGGGAAATCGTGCTCAGGGTTTTCGAACACCACGGAGGTATCACTCAACGTTAGTTGCGTGAACACTGCTGACGCTTGACCCGATGGGTGAGCTTGAAACACCAATGAGGCCGAGTCTGCCCTGATCACTACCAGTTCGTATCCCACCAGCGTTTTGTCGCGCAGGGTGCGGCTCATCCCCAGCATACTGTTGCCGCGCGGCTCCATCCACTGTTCTTCACTGACCTCCGTTTCAGAACGAGCCTCCCAGCAGCCCGACATCCAGGATAACCGGTCAATGGGGCCGGCCGTCGCGGACGGAGGTGGCTCCGAACACGCAGAGCACGCTGGCACCACAAGCAGAACCCCGCTAATCAGATTGCGCATCGTACACCTGGCATGGCCTATTTGGCGTTGTACGGCATGTTCATATACCGATCGCCACTCGCTAGTTCGTCGAGCATCTGCGCGAGTCGCTTCTCTCGGGTTGCCGGGCGCTTGGCGCGTGCGATCCACCCGAGGTAGTCGTTCCGTTGGTACGGTGGCCGCCGTTCAAACGCTTCCATCAGATCTGCACGCACCAGGGCCTCGCGCACGAAATCAGGCATCGGATTGCGCGGCCGGCGGAGTCGCGAATCGCCTCTGGAACCCATGGTTGTTAAGATCGACCGCGTCCACACACCGCGCCAGGGTATGTACAGCTCTGCTCACCGGGGTCAACGAGCTCCTGGGCAGACCCGCTCCCGTCTCCCGTCTCCCGGCTCCCGGCTACCCCTTGCCACCTATTGTCAAAATGACTATTGTCATGTTGACACTAAGGAGGCGTCGTGGCCAAGAAACCAAGTCCCGCAGTTCTGGCCGAGCTGCCGCTCAAGCCGGTGACGTTCGAGATCTTGTTGGTGCTGGCTGCCGAGGAACTGCACGGCTACGCCATCGTAAAGCGGCTGGAAGAGCGGTCGGGCGGGTCCATGCAACTGGAGCCGGCCAACTTGTACCGCACCCTCAGGACGATGACCGAGCGTGAGCTGATCGCCGAGACGGAGCATCCTACCGAACCAAAACCCGCCGACCAGCGGCGCCGTTATTTCGGCATCACCGCATTCGGCCGAGATGTGGCGCGAGCCGAGGCTGCACGCCTGGACAAGTTGGTGGAGGACGCGCGCGCGCAGCGGCTTCTCGCGGGTGGAGGTCGCAAGCGCTACAGCAGTTGAGCACCACAGCAACTGAAACAACAGAAGATGACCTGGTATCGATTTCTGCTGCTGTTCTTTCCGACGAGGTTCCGGCGGGAGTACGCCTCAGACCTGCTACAACTGGCTCGCGAGCGGATGAACGACGCTCGGATGCGGGGTCACGTCGCGGCACTGCGTCAGGCAGCGCGGCTCATTCGCGACGCCATCACGCAGGCAACGCTGGAACACTGGACGGTGCATCGCAGTCGACACCGTAGGTCACGGGCCCGGCAGGCCATGCTGAATCGACAGACGCCCTTGTTACCCGCCAACACGCGGAGGATCATGCTGGAGACCATGATTCAAGACATACGTTTCGCCTGGCGAGGCTTTCGCAAGACGCCGGGGTTCACCCTGGTAGCCATCCTTACGCTGGCACTCGGCATAGGGAGCAACACCGCGATCTTCAGTCTGATCGATGGTGTGTTGCTCCGGCCACTCAAGTACGGTGAACCGGAAGAACTGGTGGTAGTGTGGGAAACGAATGCTGCAGGAGGTTTCGACAAGAGCTGGACATCAACCGCTCTGTTCTACGATTGGCGCGAACAGTCGCAGACCATGACCGACCTCACGGGTTGGGCGTGGGCCACGTTCATATTGGGCCAGGAAGGCGATACGGAATCGCAGGTCGTAAACGGAATCTTGGTGTATCCCAACTTCTTCAAAACGCTAGCTGTGCGACCGCTGCTGGGTCGGCCTTTCACCGAAGCCGACGCGCAGCC